>NZ_JAYGHC010000004.1:15998-56528 GCF_034932285.1 Cronbergia sp. UHCC 0137 | reverse complement strand
AGGGGGCAGGGGGCAGGGGGCAGGGGGCAGGGGAGGCAGGGGGCAGGGGAGGCAGGGGAGGCAGGGGAGGGAAAACGGAGGGAAAACGGTGAATAAACAAGCAATCAAAGATCATAAAGATCAAAGATCATATTGTGCTAATTTAGCTGTTCGCGGAGGGTGTCGAAGACAGGCTGAAGTTGCCGAAACTCTCTCCCTGGATTGAATTTGCTGTCAAATGTAACTACATGGATGTAGAAATGGCAAGACAAGTTTATGCAAAGTACAACCAAGTTTTATCCGGTTTGGTGAATATGATTAATAATCTATCACCTTGGTTGCGAAATCACTAATCCTTTCCCTGCCTCCCCTGCCCCCTGCCTCCTGCCTCCTGCCCTCTGCCTCCTGCCTCCTGCCTCCTGCTATATCTTCTCACGTACTTGGCAACTGCTTTATTGTATTCAATTATTGAGGCTAAGTTTAAAATTATCAAGACGATTTTAATTATAATTAGGATAAATTATTAGTAATAACTGCTGCTAATTAAATAAAGACAAGGCTTTGGCAAAAATTTCTTCTTCTGCTCTTACCTGAAAAATAGATTTTACTAAGTTAATAAATTCTAAATCAGAGATATCGTCATTTTCTAAAATCTTACTAGCTGCATAACAACCTCCATCATCTAAATTGAACTCATTGGTAATTCCTGTTTGTAAGATAGGACTTTTATTATGCCAAGAAAGAGATTTACCCCGTAACGTGAATTGAAACCATGTAATTTCGTTATTGCTTAACTCAAAAAAAACATCAAAATAAGGTTCTCCTCCTTGAAACCAAATCCTTAAATTACCTTGTATTTGTGATTGTTTTAGCAGTTTTGGTTCAATTGCTCTTAATGATGCTCCTAGTGATGCAATTTCATTTTTATTGAAAATATGTTTTTTTTTGTTCATATAGCAGGAGATAGAAATCAGAATTTTGATTATTGTTTTAATATTTATTTTTAGGGTTACTCTATTTATTAATAAGGTTGGTATTTGAGATAAATAAAAGCTGAAGATTTTAAAGAGAATTTATTTTTTTATAAAAGATAAACTAAACTATAAAACTTGTTATTTTATTTTTATACCCTAATTTTCTATAACTATCTCCCCTGACTTGACATAAAGAATTTGGGAAGAATTTAACCATTGAGAATCAAAAGAACCTAAATGAGTGGTAGTTATTAACGTTTGAAATCGATCTTGAATGGCATCGAGTAATTGATTTTGACGGGATAGGTCTAATTCGGCTAAAACATCATCCAGTAAGAGTAAGGGTGGTTCTTTGACGACTTCTTCAATTAACTGTAGTTCTGCTAATTTTAAAGCTAAAACTAATGTTCGCTGTTGACCCTGGGAACCGTATTGACGAGCAGGTGTCTGGTTAATACTCAATTCTATTTCATCGCGGTGAGGTCCGACAAGGGTAGTTCCTCGGTGCAATTCTACAACGGATCGCTGTTGAATTTTATTCAAAAAGGCTTGTTGTACCTCTTCTCTAATAGCAGCGAGTCCAACAGAATCATTTTTTGAAAATGGTACATTGGGTAAATAGTTGATTTGCAGGGCTTCGGTGCTTCCACTAATACTAGCGTGCCAAGTAGCGGCGAGGGATGCCAGTTTGATTATAGCTCTGTTGCGTCTAATAATTACGGGTGTGCCAGCGATCGCTATTTGTGCATCCCAAATTGCTAATTCCGATTGTAGGGATTTGTCGTGTAATGTCTCTACATGGCGTTTTAAACAAGCGTTTCGCTGACGCAACACCTTATTATACTGCTGTAATATGTGACTATAGACTGGTTCGAGTTGAATTAACAGGGTATCTAACCAATTGCGACGAATTTCTGGGCTACCCCGTACCAGTTCTAAATCTAAGCTAGAAAACTCCACTGCATTAAGAATACCCAGAAAATCCATTTGTCGGCGTACAGTTTCGCCATTAATAGCCACAGTTCGACGGGTGTTTTGACGTAGTGTTAAGGTTAATTCACTTGTACCAGCAGAGCGTTCTAGGGTGGCGTTAATTTGGCCGATAGATTCACCGTTTTTAATTAAATCACGATCGCGTGCCATCCGGTGCGATCGCAATGTGGCTAATAATTCTACCGCTTCCAACAAATTAGATTTTCCTTGGGCATTATTACCTACCAATATTGTTTTAGCAGCGCTAAATTCAACTTTTTGGTCTTGGTAGTTACGAAAATTCCGTAGTTGTAGGGTTTTCAGGTACATAGGGGGCAGGGGAGGCAGGGGAGGAATAATTAATTTATCACCAATTACGAACACGGATTTAACGGATTACACAGATGACACGGATTTCAAGATTATCCAATTACCAGTTACCAATCACCCATGACCAATCACCCATTACCCAATTACACAGTCCTTTTACCCATAAAACGGAAGAAGAGTTTTTCACCTTCAATCCAGATAAACATTAAGGCGCTGAAACCGATACAAATTCCCAACTCTGATAAACTTAGTTCGTGAGTACCGAAGAAAGCTCGCAGGGGTGGAACGTAAATTAGCATTAGTTGTAAAATTGTGGTGACGACTACAGCCCCCAGGACAAAAAGATTAGAAAAGGGATCCATCTCGATGGTGAGTTGATTGTTAGAACGAATAGCGATCGCGTGACCCATTTGGGCAAGACATAATGTAGTAAAGACCATGGTTTTCCACGCTTCAGGATTTCCCTGGTATCCTACTGCATGGGTATGATTGTAAGCCCATGACATCAAGGCAATTGAAATGATAGCGAAAATAATACCAATGCGAATCATGTAAGAACCCAAACCCCTAGCAAAAATACTTTCATGGGGACTAAAGGGAGGACGGTTCATCACATCTGGTTCTGGGGGTTCTACAGCCAAGGCTAGGGCTGGTAAACCATCTGTTACCAAATTCATCCACAAAATTTGCAAAGGTGTGAGGGGAACGCCTCCTAAACCCATTAAAGGTGATGCAGCAATGGTGAGAACTTCCCCAATATTACTGCCTAAAATGTATTTAATAAAACGCCTAATATTGGTGTAAACAACCCGACCTTCCTTAGTGGCAGCAACTATGGTGGCGAAGTTGTCATCTAGTAATACCATATCACTGGCTTCCTTGCTCACATCTGTACCTGTGATGCCCATGGCGATACCAATATCGGCTTGTTTGAGGGCGGGGGCATCGTTGACACCATCGCCTGTCATAGCCACACATTTACCGCGACGTTGGAGAGATTGGACAATTCGCAGTTTGTGTTCTGGGGAAACTCTGGCGTAGATGCTGACAAGATCAACATTTTCGTCCAGTTCTTGGTCAGTCATGCGCTGTAATTCTTGACCAGTCAGGACTCTATCAGCTGCTTCGGCAATTCCCAAATCAATAGCGATCGCTTTTGCTGTTAATTGATGGTCGCCAGTAATCATCACCGGACGAATACCCGCTTGACGGCATTCTGCCACAGCCGCCCTCACCTCTGGCCGTGGTGCATCTAGCATTCCCACCAATCCCAACCAAACTAAATCTTGTTCATAAACTTCATCTTCACCTTCTGGCGGTACTTCTGTTAAGGGTTTATAAGCAAAACCTAATACTCGTAAACCTTGACTTGCTTTCTGGTCATTTTCTGCCAAAATTTGCTGGCGTTGTGCCTCGGTAATAGCAACGGAGTGATTGCCTAAATGAATTTTATTACAACGAGCCAAAGTTAATTCTGGTGAACCTTTGGTAAACATTAAATGACTTTCAAAGTCTAAAAAGCCTGTAATGGCGGGGTCAAGTCCTGTTAAAGCTGGTTCACCGTTAGCCACTTCTTCCACTTGACAAATCACACTCATGCGTTTGCGTTCAGAAGAAAAGGGAAACTCAGCCACACGGGGTAATTTACTATTCCATTGGTCTTTTTCAATGCCAGCCTTACCGGCCAATGTCACCAAAGCCCCTTCGGTGGGGTCGCCTAAAATAGCCCATTCACCCTTTTCTTTTTGCAGCACCGAGTCGTTACAAACGGCACAAGCTACAAGCAAAGCCGAGATTTCTGGATATTCATCAACAGCAACACTTTCATTATTTAACTGAAATTCCCCATTGGGAGCATAACCTTCACCCGTCACCCGAAAATTTTGTTCATTGGTGTAGACGGATTGCACCACCATTTTATTCTGAGTCAAAGTCCCGGTTTTATCAGAACAAATCGTAGTCACAGAACCCAGGGTTTCCACTGCTGGTAATTTGCGAATCAAAGCATGACGACGTACCATGCGCTGAGTCCCCAGCGCTAGAGTGACAGTGATCACCGCCGGTAAACCTTCAGGAACTACCGCCACCGCCATACTTAAAGAAACTTCCAAAAGTTCTTGGAATGTACTAAAACCTCTAGCTTGAATTGTACCACCAACCACCACGATCGCCACAAGAATCAAAGAACCGGAAACTAGAACATTGCCTAGTTGGGTCATGCGCTGTTGGAGGGGAGTCGGTTCGCTGTCCACAGACTGCAACATGGCAGCAATTTTGCCCAGTTCTGTTCCCATTCCGGTGTTGGTAACAAGCACCTTAGCGCGACCTTGGACTACTTCCGTGCCTTGAAAAACCACATTTAAGCGATCGCCCAGGGTAGTTTCTTCTGGTAAAATTAAAGTGGCTTGTTTATTTACAGCTTCCGCTTCACCCGTTAGAGCCGATTCCCGCACCTGTAAATTAGATTGTTCTATTAAGCGTCCATCAGCAGCTATTTGTACACCTGCTTCCAGTAGCATCACATCCCCAGGGACTATTTCCTTCGCGGCTACATCAGTTAGTTTACCAGCGCGGATCACTCGTACCAAAGGAGAAGAGAGTTTTTTCAAGGCGGCTAAAGCTTTTTCGGCACGGCTTTCTTGCACATAGCCCAGAACACCATTGAGGACAACAATCGCCATAATAGCGATCGTATCTTTAAATGGAACTTCTCCTACTTTCAAGCTACCTGCTTGCCAAGCCATCAAGTCTAAAACACCAGAAATGATCGCTACAGCAATCAACATCAATAACATGATGTTCGTGAACTGATCAAGCAAAATCTCCCAAGCACTGCGGCCACCGTGTTCCTCTAATTCATTCGGGCCGTATTTGTGCAACCTCTCTTGAATTTCTGGGGGTGTTAAGCCACTGTCTGCATTACTATCTAGCAGTTCTAGTGCTTTATCAACTTCTAAACTATGCCAAGCGGCGGCACCTTCAGGCAAAGAATGAGCAGACATGGTGTAAGTCACAGAAAATGGTTACAAAATCCGATCATAATTTAGTAAGGGACAGAAAACCATCAACTAAAATTACAAAGGGGATAGACAGAAAAGATAGAAAAGGCGAAAAAGGCTTTAGACAGGTTATTTATCCCAATTATCAAAAGTTGGGGCGCAGACTGTGGAATCAATAGACCTCTTGCATAAATACTTTGGTGTTGCCAAGAATATTCTTGAAAAGCTCACGCAAAGGCGCAAAGACGCAAAGAAGAATTTGAAAATCACGACTTTTGCAAGAAGTTTAATGGGGGATCTCAAATGTTACCATCAAAATAAAGCCAGTTTGGGAGGCAGAAGCATGAGCAACCCTGTAACAATTTTTGTAGAACAGTTAGTTGAACCTGCCGTATTTAGACTATTTGAAGAACGGGGCATTAATTTAACTCAGGTAGCATCGAGATTTCGCACTTATAAGCAAGGACTAGCGATGGAAATTGATATTTTAGCAAATAATGACAACGATGTGGTTGCCGTAGAATGTAAATCTCGCTTGTCTTATGATGATGTAAATGACTTTATTTCTAAATTACAACGCTTCAAATTAGCATTTCCTCAATATACTAACTTTAATGTATTTGGTGCGGTGGCAGGAATAGAAATTAATGACGGTATTGATGCCTATGCTGAAAAACGCGGGCTATATGTGATTAAACCCTCTGGTGATAGCGTGGAAATTATCAATGCTACAACTTTTCAAGCGATCGCTTGGTAGGTATTACTGCTAAAATAGTCCAATTCAGATTTAATTTAGGATAACTATAGCTATATGCTTAATCTATAGTAACTTTTGCACTGCCCTGTTTGACGGCTAACCAGATGTTTGGGACAAGAACAATCCGACCGCTTACCGCAGCTACCCTCTATGGTATTGCTTTCATCAAAGATAGACTAATTGCGATCGATACAACTAAAGGACATCTACTGGAAATTGATCCCATCACTGATAACAGTAGAATCCTTAACCCGCACCAAGTCAAGGAATTTAAAGAAGTTACGGGTTTATCCGTATGGGATGACACCTTATGGGTTACACGCAGTAACAGCGTTTACCTATGCAAGCTTGGCTCTTTAGGTTTAGAGCATTTTGTTACCCTACCTCACATTGCTGATGGTGTTGCAGTTTGGGAATCAACCGTTTATGTCAGTTGCCAAAGAATGGGCTGTATTTTGGTTTTTAACCGGGATACACGCAAAGAAATTACTAAATTTAACGCCCCTGGTGTGGGAATAGAAAATTTGGTGGTTAGTCAAGAAATTCTCTGGGTTTGCGATCGCACCGAGCAAACAGTCTACTCTATGGATAGGGCTACCGGAGAAATCCAATTCAGCATCCTCACCCCCTTTGCATCGCCCACAGGCATCGCCATACATAAAAATGACGATTCTAGTCAAGAAACTCTTTACATCGCCTACGCCTCAGAAGAACCCTATATTCGGGATAACCCCAATGCAGACCCCAGCCATGAGTTAACCTTCCGCGATAAAACTTTCATTCATCCCCTGTATTACCATTACGAGCCAGATAAACGCTACACCCTCTCCAATGGTTATCTGATCGAAATGTCCTATGTTGAAGAAATTTCTCCCCTAGATGAAGTTTATTTACCCAACGTAGAATGGCGTATCGCCCTCCCCTCGGAAACTGAACGCCAAAAACTCAAACAGGTTGAACCCATTGGACTACCCTTCACAGAAGAAATTATCGAAGGACAACGGGTAGCAGTCTTTAAATTTGATGCCCTTACCCCAGGCGAACGACACATATTTGGTTGGAAAGCACTTCTGGAAGTTTACGGTATTAAATATCGCCTCACACCTAGAGACGTAGAAAATCTGCCAGAACTACCATCAGAATTTCAAAATCGCTATTTAGTAGATGATGATGACTTAGCAATGGACAGCACCATTGTCCGTCGTGCTTCCCGTGAGGCAATTGGCTCAGAAACAAATATGTTACGAAAAATGTACAGTATTCGTAACTATGTCTATGATGAGTTATCTTATGGCATTAAACCCTATATTGACACTCCTGACATAGTGTTAGAACGTGGAGTTGGTTCCTGTGGCGAATATGTCGGTGTACTATTGGCACTGTGCCGTTTAAATGACATCCCCTGCCGCACTGTAGGTAGATATAAATGTCCCCCCAACCCAGAACATCAAGGTGTTCCTCTGCAACCTGATTTTAATCATGTTTGGCTAGAGTTCTACATACCGAATATCGGCTGGTTGCCAATGGAGTCAAATCCTGATGATCTCAGTGATGGAGGTCCCTATCCCACACGCTTTTTTATGGGTTTATGTTGGTATCATATTGAAATTGGCAAAGGTGTGACCTTTGAAACCTTGATCAGCGAAGGGACTCGCTTAACCAAAGAAGATATTCCTATTGGCGATTTGGCAATTAATCATATCCGTTTTACAATTCTTAAAGAATTACCGCCTTTTTAAAGGTGACAGGTGACAGGCAGGCAATAATCAACTAAATATACTTTTACCCCTTTCCTGCCCTTCTCCTGTCTCTATTTTCCCTTAACTTAATCAAAAAATTAATCTATGGGAAGAAAAGCTCATCTTAACTTGATAAAAATAAGTGCATTCACGTATTAAAATAATAGTTGTGATCTAAGTCACAGGTCAACATATTAAAGAATCACACTTTTAGAGTGGTTTTACAGTTGACATAAATGGAATTTTGTATGAAAACATACATATATACTTTTTTAAAACGGTAATGGAACGTGAACAATTGGAGCAGGCCACAGACCGCAAAATCTATAAACCCAATAACCGCCCAACCAAAACCTAGTGGTAGGCGAATGTCTAATTACAACTACTGTTACAACTGTTCTCCAGAAGAACACATAATATACCAGCATTTACTGGAATTGGTAAGGACAGAATCTCCTAGTTCAATGCTTGAGAGATTTCGTAACTTATTTATTAACGGGACAAATTATGCTGAACCAAACATTCTTTTAACTCTATATAAAGTTGTAGGGTCCGATAAAGCGCCCCAGGAGTTTAAATTTTTCCTTAATCGTTGCTGCCATATTTTAATTAACCACTGGCATATGCAACCCCAATCCCATTATGCTATTTTTAAATTAATTGGCTTATTTGATTTTTTACCAATTAGCTCAAGGGCAGGTAGTATACGTCATAGAGAGATTAGGCGTTTGCATGAACTGGTGAAGTTGTTTACTCAAGGTGAACAGTATTCAATTTTGCAACGTTTTACTCAAGTAGTAACTCAATCTCAAGACTCAAATACTAGCACCGATGGTAAACCCTTGGTAGCATTAATTCGTCGCTATCCTTACTTGTACGAACATTGTTTAATGGGTGAATATTCTACTTTTGAACAACAAGAAACAGTCAGGAACTTTCAGAAAGATGTGCAGAAAAAGTTTGAAATTGATTTATCGCAATATGTAACTTACAAAGTGCGTAACAGTCGGAATCTCAGAACATTTGGTACTTCTGATTCTAGTCAGGTTTTGCGGCCTGTGAATAATCCAACATTGTTAAGTGATAACGACCTTGATATGACCCTTAGACAATTTATTGGTAAATCTAGTAGTGGTTATACCCATCACGAATTAGCGCAACAGTTTTTGAGTTATACTAATCAGTCACCTAATTTTGGGGCTTTTAAAGATGATTTATATGAATATCTGATATCATCGGTTGATGCCCAGTATGGAAAGCGGCAATTTAATAAACGATTATATACTCATTTGCAAAATACATTACCACAAGCTAATTCTCAGCCACCGAGTGATTTTTTAATTGTCAGAACTTGTAGTCAGCTATTAAATTTTTTGGTTGTCCATAGTCAAGCATCACCCCAGCATTTTAATTTCCTGGATTTAATTAGCAATCAAGGAACTGTGATGACAATTGGTTTGGTGCTAAAGGTTGTGTTAATTTGCCGTAAAGTTAAGCCATATTTAGAAAACAGATTTGCTATTTTATTCAATCATTATGAATCTAATAACACCAGTGCTATTGGCTGGTTAGTCGGTTCATTAGAACAGTTAAATGTGGCATTAAGTATTCATTTTGGTCAACTTGATTTATCTTTTTTGAAGCAATTGTCTTAATACTCAAACTAATTTATATTTTTAATAATTGGCATCAGAGAAAAATTACTAGGTTTAGATTCAGCAAATTCACAAATAGAATTAAATGGGCAAAATCGGCAGTGATTACCGGGATTAGGTGGGAATATTTGACTAAAATTACTATTTTCTAATTGATATTTATGTAAATCTTCCTGATGTTTATGAGCTATATTAGCTAAATCAAATTCTAAAGATGTTAATTCATGATTATTAATAGTAATCAAATCAGACTTTTTACCAATTTCTAAATTATAAAACGAAGCAACGGCTGTTTTACCGGGATAAAGATAATGTGCTGCTAGTAAATAAACTAGGGCTTGTCTGCGGTCAAAGGCAGATTTACCCGTTTTAAAATCTAAAATATGTAAGGTGCTATCAGACTCGATAAAAACACAGTCCATAGCTGCATATAACCGAAAACAATAATCTTCCTGTTCAATAACTATGGGTTTGGGAAAGCCTTCATCTCCGGGGGTAAGTTGGAGAATGCGTTTACCCAATAGCAAGGGGGAATTATGGTATTTTTGCAAAATATGTAATACCCGTTGCTTGACCTGATCTGTGAAGTTGCTTAATTTTAGTAACTTAGCAACCTTATCTACTCCATCGGACTGATTTAAGAGATGTCGATGATGGTGGAACTCATACACGCCTTTTTGGGCTAAGATACCAATGCGCTGGGGTGGTGTGGCTTGGGCTAGGAGGGTTTTAACTTGTGGTTCGTGTTGCCGTGCTTTAATAAACCCGCGTCTCATCTGGCAATGCCAACGTTCTTGCCCTGTTGCGGGGGCAACTAATGACCAGAGGTGATAACTGACGAAAGGACGATCGGGGGTTGACATTGCTCTGACCCAGTGAGAGAAATTACCTTGGAGATACTTGCGGCTACACACGCTTTGGGGGATGCTTCCTAATAGTAACGATGATGCACGGAAGGAAGTTAAGCAAATGAGCGAACATCGCACCAATTCCAGTAAGATAAAATTTGGTACTGATGGATGGCGGGGGATTATTGCCGATGATTTTACTTTCCCGAATGTACGGAAGGTAACAAGGGCGATCGCCAGCTATCTGGAAACTGCTTACAGTAAAGATCGGCCGGTGCTGATCGCCTACGATACTCGGTTTTTAGCAGATGAGTTTGCCCGCACTTCTGCCGCAGTTTTGGTAGATTTGGGTTGGAATGTGATGATTACTGATCGGGATTGCCCTACTCCAGTAATTGCCTATAATGCCCGTCACCTAAATTCGGCGGGGGCGTTGATGTTTACAGCTAGTCACAATCCTGCACCCTACTGTGGAATTAAATATATCCCAGACTATGCGGGGCCTGCCACTCCAGAAATTACTGATACTATTGTGGCAAATATAGAAAGTGCTTCGGATGAGTTGCCGGGAAGCAATCCATCTGGTTCAATTTCTATTTTCGATCCCAAACCGGATTATTTGAATTTTATCTACACCTTGCTGGATGTGGAAAAAATCAAGGGGGCGAATTTAAAGGTCAAGTATGATGCCCTTTATTCTACCTCTCGCGGCTATTTGGATGAGGTGCTGCAAAATTGCGGCTGTCAGTTAGAAAGTTTCCACGATTGGCGAGATGTTCTGTTTGGGGGAGGAATGCCTGAACCCAAGGGTGAACAGTTGGTTGAGTTGGTGGAGGCCGTGAAGGCTGATCAGGCTGATTTGGGTTTGGCGACGGATGGAGATAGCGATCGCTTTGGCATTGTGGATGAGTTAGGTAATGTGTTAACACCCAATACGGTGTTGTTGCTTCTAGCACGGCATTTAATCAAAAACAAAGGCAAAACTGGGGCTATTGTCCGCACGGTGGCGACTACTCACCTATTGGATAATTTCGCTGCTAAATACGGCTTGCCAATTTATGAAACTGCTGTGGGTTTTAAATACATCGGTGAAAAGATGCGGGAAACTGCTGTTTTGATTGGTGGGGAAGAATCTGGCGGTTTGAGTGTGATTGGTCATATTCCTGAAAAGGATGGGGTTCTAGCCGATATGCTGGTGGCTGAGGCTATTGCTTATGAGGGTAAGCCTCTGAGTCAATTGGTGGAGGAAGCTATTCAAGAAGCTGATGGTCCTCTGTATAACAATCGTTTGGATTTACACCTGACGGAATCTCACAAAACTGCTGTGATTGATGCTTACACCCAAAATCCCCCTTCAGAAGTGGCGGGAATTAAGGTGAAGGAAGTAGGACGGAAGGATGGGGTTAAACTGTATTTAGAAGAGGGTAGCTGGGTGTTGCTGCGTCCTTCTGGTACAGAACCTCTGGTGAGGGTGTATATGGAAACTAACTCACCGGAAAAACTTAGCCTGATTGCTCAATTTATGGAGAGTGAAATTGCTAAGTTAGGATAGTTTTTGATCGGAACTATGTAGGGATGTTCTATGGAACGTCTCTACATCTGTGGGAAATTTATTTTTTAAGTTATGAAAAGTTTTATTAATTTATTCATATCTGTAGTTATAGCTGTTTGGGTGATAGCGATCGCTATTATTTCAGTTCAAAATGCCACCCCTGTATCTTTGCGGTTTTTGATTTTTCAATCTATACAAATTCCCTTTGGGTTGGTATTGGCTTTTGCTGCTGCTGTGGGTTTGGTTGGTACATCAGTTTTACAGTCTTTTTGGGGGTTGGGTGAGTCTCAATCTAGGCTTGATGAGGAGGCGGAGTTTTTTATTGATGATGAGGATTTTTAGGAGTTTTCTCACGAATGAAACCGCTAAGTAGTCGGACAAAATTAAATTCATTCGTTGAGAGAGGGAACAGGGAACAGGGAACAGGAAGAGAGTTTTGGGCGATTTTACTTTTCTTCACATACCTTTAAATTTTTCTGTTCATCTACTTAGGGTTTGCTGATAGCGTAGCGTGCCGTTAGGCATATAAACCAAAAACCTAGATATATCAACAGTTTTAGGCTGGAAAAGTTGGAGAAGGTGCAAGTAATAAGCGATGAAATCATCAAAAACTGTTCATTTACCCAGATTCGAGACTATTCTGATCTCCTTCTAATTCTTCCTTCTGACTCCTGACTCCTGACTCCTGACTTCTGACTCCTAGCCCTAACGAAAAGACTTTTATGCCTAACGGCACGCTACGCGAACAGCAAGCCCTACTTAGATATTCTAATTTAATATCAGAGTACATTGCTTTATCGACACCTTTTAAAAGCGGACATTGGGACAGTGATAGTTTTTTAGTTACTACTTGGCTACAGGTTTACGGGGGTTGATCATTGTAAGAATTGTTTTGCTTCCTTAGCGATCGCTTCTACTTGATCATCAACCAAAGTTGCTAAAATAGATTTTGCTTCGGCACCACCTAAATTGCCTAAAGCTTGTACAACTCGGTAACGCACCTGCCAATCTGCATTAGTCGCGTAGGGAATTAACAAGGGAACGGCTTGAAGATTTCCCAATTCACCGAGAGAACTAATCGCTGCTGTTTGAATTAATCCGTTATCGGAGTCCAAGGCCAATTTTAATAGTTCCAAGCCTCGCGGATCACCCAATGCTCCTAATGTGGCAATAATACTGAATTGTACCAGCCATTCGGGGCTGGAATGGTAAAGCTGTTCTAAGTCTTCAAAAGCTGCGTGTAATTTTAGCGCACCTAAACAGTCTGCGGCGGCTGCTTGTACGTCAGGTTCAGGATCTTTGAGTAGTTGACGTAAAAGATTTAACGATAATTCTAAATCCTGTGATCCTAGTGTATCCATCTGACTTACAGCCGAGTATCGGACACGGGCATTACTGTCACCAATGGCGATTTGCAGTAGTTCTAAGCCGATTTTCGGTTCTAGTTCCCGAATTTGATTAACTGCACGGAGGCGATCGCCCAAATTTTCCGAACTAAGTAGTTGCTTCACTGATTCTGGAGAAATAGTCATATTGGTAATTGGTGATTGGTAATTGGTGATTGGTAATTGGGGATTGGGGATTGGGGATTGGGGATTGGGGATTGGTAATAGGTAATAGGTAATAGGTAATAGGTAATAGGTAATAGGTAATAGGTAATAGGTAATAGGTAATAGGTAATAGGTAATAGGTAATAAAAGATTTATTCCTCCCCTGCTTCCCCTGCTTCCCCTGCTTCCCCTGCCCCCCTGCCCCTGCCTCCTGCCCCCTGCCTCCTGCCCCCTGCCCCCTGCCCCCTGCCTCTAATCTGCTGCCATTGAGCGAATTACATCACCACGGGTAAGGATGCCAATAACTTGTCCTGTAGTATCAAGCACTGGTAAGCGGTGAACGCTGCGATCGTGCATTACTGTCGCTGCGGCTTTTAAAGTTTTATCAGGAGAAATAGTCACAGGATTTTTACTCATGACTTCTCCCACGGTTTGCCCTAAAGCTTTGTGTAAATCCCGGTCATAGGTGGCAGGATTTTGTAAATAAATCACACTATCTAAAAACATGATATACGCTGGTGGAGTTACGCCAGTTTCTTGCCACATTAAGTCAGTTTCTGATATAATCCCCACCAATTTACCTTGATCATCCACTACAGGTAAACCACTGATACGTCGTTCTGCCAGAATTTGAATTGCTTCTTTCAGGGGAGTATTAGGACGGACAACCACGGGGTTATTGGTCATCACATCGGCCACAGTTTTAGACATTTTTTTACTAGCACCTTTTATTAAAGCCTTTTTAATTATTATAGAAAACTATGGCTGATCAGCTTGAAATTCGGTTATTACCGGAAACCCACCAAGGAATTTATTCCCTCCTGCCTCCCCTGCCCCCGGTCACTGAGCGTAGCCGAAGTGCTGCCTCCTGCCTTATCCACAATCACTGGTTAAAATTTAACATTACGAGTATTTATGCTTATTGAAACTCTTGATAATATTTAGCTATATTAAGGTTTGTGAATGTTATCCTAAAAACTGCCGGAAGGTAGATGACTTCACTAGAATTTAAACTGTGTCAAGTTACGGACAAGATTTGAAGACTACATCACCAATTCCGATAAAAATGCGATTAACTTGACATAGTAACACAGGTGTTCTGACTATCAGAGCAATATTACTCCGGGAAAGGTTGTTGTCAAATTGTATATATTCATCAGTTAGGTGAATACCCTCGTTAAGAAAGAGGATTAGCCATGAAGGTGTTTAGTAGTACTACCAAAAAGATTTTTTTAGCAAGCTGGGTATCGCTCAATCAAGAAGAGATACATGAAGCTGATGTAACCCAGTTACACCATTCTCATTCTTACTCTAATTTTGATGTTTTTAAACCTTTGCGGCGTTGGTTAGATAGTATCCAATTGAGCGATCGCCAATTAGCTCACCGTTTATGTAAACTAATTCCCGCTCAGTGTCCGTTTGAGCGTGATGTCATAGTATTTGGTAAAAAGCTGTTTCACATTCCCCCAATGTGTAAACTTAATCCCTTATACGAAGAATTGGTAAGCTTACGTTTTCGAGCAATGTGTTACCTAGCTGATGAATGCGGCGAAGATATTGGACAGTATTGTTAATAAGTGGGAGCAGGGAATCCCTACCCATGTAGAGACGTTCCATGGAACGTCTCTACTCCTTAACTGTCACCTGTTACTTGTTTTACTAACTTGCCATTTTTTAATAGCATCTTGAGCGTCTTGGTAAGCGGCTGTTGCTTCTGGAACTAAAGAAGCGGTGGCAATGGCATCTGTGAGTTTTCCTTGGGCGGCGCGTTTTTTGGCCAAATCGAAAATCTTTTCACTCCATTGATTAATAGATTTCTGGGCAATATCTGATCCTGGTTCTCCGGGTGATACTTTTTTAGCGACTTCAATAGCTCGATTGTAGGTTGATGCCTGTCCTGTTTGGATCAAAGAACTGGCTGCTTCTACAACAGTTTTGTTAGTTAAATATTGTTTAGCTTCTATTCGCCATTGTTTAATTGCGGTTTGAGATTGGGGATAAAGGGTTGAATTTTGGTTAATTAATTCAGCAGCAGCGATCGCACTTGGGTATTGTCGTTTTTTAGCCCGATCCCCGGCTAAATCTAAAATCATTTGACTCCAAATCTGAATATTTTCTTGAGCTTGTGAATAAAGTGGTTCGTTGGGTTTAATTTTGCTGACTTTAGCGATCGCTGTACTCAAATCACTAGCCTGTGTGGGTTGCAGAGACATTTTCTTTAATTCTGCCAATGCTTGGTTAGTTGGATTAGAGGGTGGGTTGGCGATCGCTGGTAAAGCTGGTATGGGCTTGGCAATTGGGCGATCGCTCGTACTGTTGTTGGTGCTGTTGGTTGGTAATTCTTTAAACCGGAAAATTGCTTGATTACGCAAAAGGAATGTGGCAACTAAACCAACTACGATCATGCTGCCACCACCCCACAATATAAATTGTTTCCAGACGGGAATCTTGTCTTGATGGGATTCAGAAACATGAAGTTTAGCCGCAGAGGGAATAAATCTGTTCCCTGTGTTTAGTTCTGGAGAAGTTGCCAAGACATGAGAAACAGATTTGCCGTTATTGGCGGACTTGTCACCCTTAGCAGATCGAGAGGGGTTGAGACGGGTTTCTACTGTTCCCCCTTGACTCCACCAGTCTTGGTCTGTGGTTTGCGGTTGGGAAGAAGTAGTTGGGAAAGGTGCAGCCGAACGACTAATGGCAAAGCTGTCTTCAGGAAAAATGACGGCTTCTGGTTCTAAGTTGTGATCTCCGGGTAAAATGGCTTGTTGTACCGATGGAATCACGATGACAGGGTTTTGGATTGGTCGCCAATGATGTTGACATAACTTTGGAGTCAGGGAACTGAGATAGGTTTCTAAATTGGCTAAGTTATTACCGTTACCAGAACGCAAAGCTTCTAATAAAGCGGCGGTAAAGAATCCATAACCGATTTCGCTACTTTCGTGGGAAAATTCCTCTGGTTGGCAAGAAAGAATGGCGGCCATTTGCAATTCTTGAGCAAGTTCGATGATTTCTTCACCCACGGGGGCATCTGCTTGAGTGCCAAAAGCGCGGTTGATGTCAAAGATCAGTAATACATTGAGTCCTGTCACTTGTAGACTTTGCATCAGCGATCGCACTTCTATCCCTGTTTCACAAACCTGTTCAGGGTTGCCTTCTATGGGCATTAAATAGTCTTTGTTCTGGTGATTAACGCCATAACCACTGAAAAAGAACCAGAGATTGTCTTCTGGCTGCCAAGATGTTGCTGCTAATTCTTCCAGCACTAAAAGGATATTTTCCTTGCTGGGATAGGATGATCTATCGCCAATTGGCGGTGTGGTGTTGGTCATCAGCAGACAGTTTTCGGAGGCAAAACCGGCTTCTGTGACTAAAAAATCTTTTAACGCTTCAGCATCTGTTTGAGCGCAACTTAGGGGTTGAAATAATTGATATTGATTGATGCCAATAGCGATCGCCCAGTAATTTCCCATCCCGCTATTTGTCTTTTATTGTTTGCTTACTATTACAGTTGGCCTTGCTAAATCAACAAAGCTAACCTATGTTTTATAGTCTAGGTGATATTCCAGCCTTGATCACAAAAACTGTAGTTTTTATTACGTTAATATTTTTTTAAGTTACTCGCAGGATTGAGAGGAGCTAGAGAATTATGGACAGGATTTACAAACAAGGATTATCAATTATGCACTTTTCTTCGATTATCCGCCAGATCAAGATCAATCGGTGGCAATTGTGGCTGTTATTAGCTATGCCTCTGTGGTTGACTACAGAAGCGATCGCCCCCCAAATTGTTCAAGCCTATACAGCTAGAGTGGACTTGACGATTGATCGGATTCCCAATGAAAATTATGAAACTATGCTACGACGTGCTGAAGCGGTAGCTAGAGCAGCAACTCAAAGGAGTTTTGACCAAGATATATTGGTGACAGAGGTTTCTATTATTGTTTCTGCCCAAAATTATGGAGCGATCGCCCCTGTTTTGTCTTTAGAGGTGAGTCGTCCCCAGTGGAAAAGTCGCCCTGATCCTCAACGTTGGGTGATTTATTTTAAAACTGCGCGATCGCTCCTATTATTTGACCAACAACCATCAACCACCAATGCGGCCACCCCAACTACAACACCCACAAATACATTACCAAACACAGTTGAGGATCTGCTAAATTCCATTTCTGCTCCTTCCAGCGATCCTTCTAGCGTTCTTAAAGATTTGCAACGCTTACAAGAACAGTTAGAACAACCCGTTAGAGACTAGATTATTTTTCTTCTCAAGATGACAAATGATCGCTTAGAATAGGAAGGTTGTCAAGAATCGCAATATAAGCTATCATGGCTGTTCCAAAGAAGAAAACATCTAAATCCAAACGAGATAAACGCCGCGCTACCTGGACACATAAAGCTGTAGTAGAAGCTCAAAAAGCTCTCTCCCTCGGTAAATCAATTTTGACAGGACGTTCTACATTCGTTTATCCCAAGGCTGAGGAAGAGGAAGAAGAATAATATCTCCCTCACAAATAAGCTAAAACCCACCTAATTTGAATATGAGGGCGGGCAGGGATGCCCACCCAATAAAAGTTAAATTTATTTTAGGCTATAGAATCCAGCTAAATTATATAGCGATCGCTCTGTAGTCCGATTTTTAATCAGCACTTCCTTTTCACCGTGAATATTGTACAATATAGTTGTACAACTTATTTAAAAAAGAGAATGTTAAACAAAGAAACCACTTACTCTCAAGCAAGGTTGAATTTAGCAACTATCTTAGATCAGGTGTGTGATCAACGGGAAATTGTAGTCATTAAACGTCGTAATGAGAAAAATGTCGCGTTAATTGCAGAAGATGAACTTTCCAGTTTATTAGAGTGTGTTTATTTATTAAGATCACCTGAAAATGCTAAACGTTTATTTCGAGCTTTAGAATGGACACAAACAGCAATGGAAACTCCTCAAACATTGGCTGAATTAAAAGAGGAGTTAGGAATTGAGTAGTAAGAAAAAAAAGCCGGATACTCATAATGAAGAAAAAGAATTATCTGGGTATTTTCCGGTTTTCAGTCCTGATTTTAAAGCAGATTTGGCTTGGTGGTATAATCATGATAGAAAAAAAGGGGATAAGATATTAGATTTAGTAGCGGATATTCTTGATGGTCAACCGTTTACAGGCTTAGGTAAACCTGAACCTCTTAAATATATTGCTCCTGATACTTGGTCACGACGCATTGATTTAGAACATCGTTTGGTTTATAAAGTAACACAAAATAAAGTTTATTTTTTACAAGCTCGTTATCATTATGAATCAGATTAAAATCGTAAATCTATTTAGGGCTTGCTGAAAAAGTCTTTCCGTTAGGGCTAGGAGTCAGAAGTCAGGAGTCAGGAGTCAGGAGGAAGAATTAGAAGGAGATCAGAATATTCTCAAATCTGGGTAAATGAACGGTTTTTGATGATTCATCGCTTATTTCTTGCACCTTCTCCTACTTTTTTCAGCCTGAAATTGTTGATATATCTAGGTTTTTGGTTTATTCAGCAAACCCTATTTATTCCTTGACGGGTGTAGAAGCCAACAGATGAGCTATTTTTAACTTCAGTTGATACCAATATTCCTAACCATATCACTATCTAAAATTTAAATAGTTGCTTGAATACAGATAATTTACCCTGGTATGGTGGATAGCGTAATTTTATATCTAACCAAAAAGGGTTTTGTAGAATACTTTTGTAATGGGAAAAGGTGTCAAAACTGGCTTTTCCATGATAGCTACCAATACCGCTATTTCCTACACCACCAAATGGTAAAGATGAAATAGAAGAATGGAGAACTGTTTCATTTAGACAAACTGCACCAGATGAGGTTGTTTGTAAAACGTGTTGTTGCAGGTTTTTATTTTGAGAAAATAAGTATAAAGCTAAGGGTTTTGGTTGAGAGTTAATCCAATCTATAGCTTCTCTAATGTCTGTATATTCAATTATTGGTAAAATCGGTCCAAAAATCTCTTCTTCCATGATGGAATCTGTAAAAACAACATTATTGATTAACGTTGGGGAAATATAAAGGTGATCAGCATTAGTTTCACCACCAATCATGATTTGTGTATTGTTGAGCAGATTTACTAATCTATCAAAGTTTTTGCGATTGATGATTCTCGCATAGTCTTTGCTGCTTTGGGGGTCTTTCCCATAAAATTCATTTAAACATTTTTCTAAATTAACTAATAATTGTGCTTTGATTTTTTGATTAACTAAAATATAGTCGGGAGCAATACAAGTCTGTCCCGCATTCATGAATTTTCCCCAAATAATCCTTCTAGCAGTGTGTTCTACATGGATATCTGTATCGACAATACAGGGACTTTTTCCACCTAATTCTAGAGTAACAGGTGTGAGGTGTTTAGCAGCAGCAGCCAGGACTATTTTACCTACATGAAGACTCCCTGTGAAAAATATATGATCAAATTTTTCTGTAAGTAGTTGTTGAGTTGTTTCTATGCCACCTTCTACAACAGAAATATAGGCTGGATCAAAATATTTAGGGATAATTTCACCTAATAACTTAGACGTATGAACAGCGATTTCTGAAGGTTTAATAACGGCACAATTTCCAGCAGCGATCGCCCCAATTAATGGTAAAATTACTAACTGAAATGGATAGTTCCAAGCACCAATAATTAAAACTACTCCTAGAGGTTCTGGTTCAATTCTGGCTGAAGCTGGTAATAATTGCCAAGGAACTGGGGCTTTGTGTGGTTTAGTCCAGGTTTTTAGGCTTTTGATTGCTAGTTCAATTTCCTTGATAGTCAGGATAATTTCTGATGCCACCGCTTCAAATTCTGGTTTATGTAAGTCCGATTGTAATGCTTTGACAATTTCTATTTCATAATCAATAACTAATTTTTTGAGGATGATGAGTTGTTGTTGTCGAAAGTTAATATCTTTGGTTTCTCCGGTGGAAAAATAAACACGCTGTTGAGATATGGTAAAATTCATAATTTCAGGTATTTTTTGGTAGAAGCAATAGAATTTAAGGATCGAATCTTCTATAGACCTCTTGCATAATATACTTTGGTGTTGCCAAGAATATTCTTGAAAAGCTCACGCAGAGGCGCAAAGACGCAAAGAAGAATTTGAAAATCACGACTTTTGCAGGAAGTCTTATGAAATTAAACTTTTCTGATGGTTTATAATTACATCATCCGAAAATTTTGTAGTTCCATGTATTGTCATTATCATAGCTTGAATTAAAGCTTTCCCCTTGAGTAAAGTTTCCTGAAACTCTATTTCAGGGTCAGAAAGGGCTACAATTCCGCCACCGATACCAATGGAGGTTTGATCAGGAGTTAAAACAGCAGTCCGAATCACAATATTTAAATCGGCTGAACCATTCAAACCCAAAAAACCGATCGCTCCTGAATATACTCCCCGCGCTTCTTGTTCGAGACGATCTATAATTTGCATAGTGCGGACTTTGGGTGCGCCGGTCATGGATCCCCCTGGAAATGAAGCCTGAATGCAATCTACCGCTTGTAGGTGCGATCGCAACCGACCCCGTACAGTTGTGACTAACTGATGTAATGTTGAGTATGTTTCCACATCCATTAATTTGGGTACGTGGACAGTTCCAACTTCACAAACTCGTCCCAAATCATTGCGTAACAAATCCACAATCATCAGATTTTCAGCCCGGTCTTTTTCACTGTTGCGTAACTGTTCCCGCAGGATAAAATCTTTTTGGGGGTTTTTTCCTCGCGGTACTGTTCCTTTTATTGGTTTAGTTTCTACCCATTTTTGGCGATCAATTTTGAGAAATCGTTCTGGAGATGAACAAGCGATCGCTATTTCACCAAAGCGCAAAAATGCAGAGTATGGGGCAGGATTGACTTGACGTAATGCGCGATAGAATGTCAATGGGTCAGGTGTCGCATCGGTGTAAAGCTGATTTGTGAGACAAACTTGATAAGTTTCCCCTGCATGAATTTCGTCTAAGCATTGGTGAATATTTTGGATATAATTTTGGTAAGTGCGACTCAAACGGAATTTAACTGGCTTTGGGTTTTTCTGGGGTACAAGGGAAGAAAGAGGAGCTAAAGTTTCGAGTTGTTGTTGAATAATATCAAACCAAGTTTCTACCTGTTGTGTTTGTCCTTTTTTAACTAATTGCAGCAAATAAAGACACTGTTCTTGATGATCGATGGCAATCAGGCGATCGGCAAATAAAAAAATTGCATCAGGTAAATTAGAAGAATGTCCTAATTGCGATCCGCAATCTGCCTTGAGTTCATAGCCAAAATAGCCAATAAATCCACAGTTAAAATCAAAAGGTAATTGATCAGATTGGCAACGTCGATCATCTATTTCTTGCTTTAGATAGTCAAAAATACTTTCGTTGCGACGGGTCAATGTATCTGATTGTGTGATGATTAGTTCTTGGTTTTGGGTATGGTAGCGTACCAAGATACTGTTTTCTCCACTTCCGTCACCCATAAACGAGAAGCGAGATAAACCGGGTTCTACACGGCTACTGTCTAACCAAAAAGCGTTCGGTGCATCCTCAAATAGCTGTACAAATATTTGTTCTGTATTTGGGCAAATATCTAATTTGCGTGTCAACAATTCAAACTGCTGAGATTGTTTTTGGTTGGGTTGATCTATACTGGGAGAAACAATTTTTGAACTTCTTGATGATTTTTTCGGAAATTGCAGGGTTATATCTCTAAAGTTTTCTAATAATCTTTGCCCATATTCTGTACAGATAGATTCTGGGTGAAACTGCACACCCCAAAAAGGTAGATACCGATGACGCAATCCCATCACCAATCCTGCTTGAGTCCAAGCAATTTTTTCTAAACATTCAGGTAGTTGATCTGCGATTAACCAGGAGTGATAACGCACAACTGAAAACTGTCTGGGAATGCCTTGGAACAATTCCGAACCATTATGAATTATTTTACTTAATCTACCATGTCGGACTTCTGGTGCATGAATCACTTTGCCCCCATGTAGGTAGCCAAGTCCTTGATGTCCCAGACAAACTCCCAGTAACGGCACATCTGCGTTTTCAATTATTTGTTTACAGACTCCAAAATCTGCTGGCTTTTCTGGACGACCGGGACCTGGAGAAATGACTATATTATCAAATGAAATTTCTTTAATTTCATCCCAGTTAAGCTGATCATTACGAATTACCAAGGGCAGTTCCCTGTTCACCTCGGCGATCATTTGGTACAAATTAAAGGTATAAGAGTCATAATTATCTATGATTAATGTTTGCATACTCCCTTGAGGTTTCAGGTTTATAATGATTGTCCTTTAACAAGAGGTTTTAGGCAATTATCAATAGATAAAAAATCCTCAGAAATTTATTGCTTCTACCTTTTACCTAAATTTCCAAATAGGATCAGTTATTCCAGCTTCTGCAAAACCCCGATCGCGCAAAATACAAGCATGACATTTGCCACAACCGCCTTTAACTCCAGCATAACAGGTATGAGTTAATTCCATGATCGACTCAAAGCGATCGCCCAAAACATCAATAGCCAGTTTTACTGATTCAGCCTTGGTTAAATCCATCAATGGTGTGTGAATCTTAAAAGCATTCTGATTGCCATATATACCTTCGCTCAAAGCCACTGACATAGCATTAATAAAACTCTGACGACAATCCCAATAACCGGCAAAATCGGCTTGACAGACTCCGATAAAGATATCATTAATATTTAAACAAGCGGCTCGATTTGATGCTATAGTTAAAAATAGAATGTTTCGACCAGGTATAAAAGTAGGTTCTACGCCTGTGGGTAATTCCTGGGCTGAATTGTATTCTCCCACAGGATTGTCGCTGACCAATGGACTTGTACCTTTAAGAACGGGACCCAAGTCGATGATTTCATGGCTGGTAATTCCCAGGGCTTGGGAAATAGCGATCGCACTTTCTAATTCAATAGAATGTCTTTGTTGATAATTAAACGTAACCGCATAAACTTGATCGAATGCTTGACAAGCCATAGCTGCACAGGTGGTTGAGTCCTGTCCACCAGACAACACAATTAATGCTTTTTTTTCCGTCATCTTTATATTTCCTCATATATTTTGTAGTCTGTAGGTTATATCAGACAGAATAATTTGAATCTGACGCACCTGACTTGATCTAAGCCTCTACAAAATCAAACAATTAGGGATTTACAAAAATAAATGATCCGGATTAACTAACCGCAGAGGCGCAGAGGACACAGAGGAATGAGGGTTTGAGAGATTTTTTGCGTTAGGTGGTTGAGTGTTTTTTATTTGGAAGCCCCTTACGGATTTTTGAAAAAATTAATTTTTTAACAGTCTTGAGTATACACCAAGTTTGATCAAAGTTGAATCAATTGCTTTTGGGTGAGGTGCATTGCAATTCCCTTTTCATAATAAGCTGCTTCGTTGATGAAAATGGGGTAAACGGTGGTTTCTCCTGCATAAAAAATATCTTTGCCGGTAAAGGTCAAAAACATCGGATCACCTGGATGCAGAGGTTCATAGTCTTTAAACTGAAGTTGGGGATGAATCATTGCTTCAATTTCTCCATTATCACCTCTGGGGTAATCAATCATACCAAAAGATTCATAAAATGTGAGCGTGTTGGTGATATTTAGGGTTTTACCTTGAATTTTGGCTTCAAAATAATCTAAAATTTGATGAATAAGTTGCTCTGTTTGTTGAAATAATTCCGCATCTAAAACACCTTGAGCTACTGCACCAACTTCAATAGCAAAACCCAAATCGCAGAGGGAACGAAGAAAACCACTGTTTTTGGGTTGGTGATGACTACAAATTTTTACTAAAGGATTAATTGAACTTAAATAAGCGGCTAATTGTAGTAAAAAAGGGTGCATATTACCCAAGATAATAGTTAACCCCATTTTGGTAGTTGTGCTGTGGATGTCAATAATGGCATCGACACTGGGTTGATTTGGTGGTAGGAGTATTTGGTGAATTTCCTTCGCTCTTAATTCTTCGTAGGTGGAAAGAGTGGGATCTTGTAAACCCTGGGTATGAAAGCAACGGTTTAAATCTTTTTCAGTATATCGTTTGCGTTCAGCGATCGCTCTCAAATTACCAAGTAATGCTAAACTCTGAAAACTTGGCCTATTAATTAAATTTGGATAATGCTGAAATTTTTTAACTAAATATACTCCCGTTAACTCATTACCGTGACTTCCTCCTACAATTGCAACTCGGTTAATTAAATTCATAAATTAAATTCCTTGATGTCGATAATACTTATGTGCTGCCATAGCCATAGCTAAAAATCCCCACATTACCATACCAGCAATACTCAGCATTCCACTACTGATAATCAACTGGAAAAAACAACTAATGCCAATGGCACGGGCAGCACTAACAAAACTATCAAAACGGCTTTCCGTATACTTGCTCACACTGATCATCATTAAAATTAATCCCCCTACATAAGGGATAGCACCAAACCAGCCCAAAGTGAAAAATATATCTAAAATTCCACTATCCAGCACAAAAACTTCAATTCGTCCAGTTTTTTCATCGACTTTCCAAACATTTCCTAAACCATTACCTAAAGGTGTAGAAAGAGCTAAAGTGAAGTTGCGGCTATAGTTTGCTGATCTATCTCTATAGCTAGTATCTTTTTCTAAATTAGTAAAAGTTTCAAAACGAGTTGTTACTACATCAGAAATTGGCTCAATATTTACCAATGGTAAAACACACAGAGACATGACTAAAATAATGGTGAGTAAGCGAATTTGAATTTTGGGTTTAACTGAGCCAAAGATCATCATCATTCCTAATAGCCAGCCGCCCCAATTACTGCGAACTTGTGCTAATAAAAACGATAAATAACCAACGGCTGAAGCTGGGAAAATTAAAGCTCCTGTACTGGTAAATAGTAATAACAAACCTGCTTGCATGACCGTACCAAAGGGTCCAGGTGAGTGCATGGTACTCCACACGCGCATTTCAAAAGGTAGGGGATTACCTGCACTGGTAAACATTTCTGATTCCATTAACCAGTATCGATCCCATTCTGGAGCTACGACAAATTGATAAATTCCGTAAGCTCCCATGACTAACACACCTAATAAGAATACACGTTGAATATTTTGACGGTAATTAGGATAATCGCGCCAATTCATAAATAAATGAAAGGCGAAAATAATAGGACTGAGCCAATCTAAAAAGCCACGAATTACTGAGATTGGTTGATTATAAATTAATCCGAGTAAACAACCATATAAGACTCCAATACAACCCAAAATGAAAGGCGTTCCCCCTTGTTTTATGGCAGTGGGAAGATGTTTAAAAAGGGTAGCTAGAGTGACAAACACCACTAAATAAGGTGCTAGGAGGATCTGTCGGGTGGGATCCCAACCAACTCGATAATCAACTAAACGAGCCAATAATGGAGTAAGAAACCATATCCACCAGGTAAAGCCGATGTAAAGGATGGGGTGACGCAAGTATAAAAATATGGCTACTATTAAGGAGGTGGCAGGAAAAACCAAGCGTAATAAACTGGCAGCACCACTAAAGTAGCAAGTTGCAGTGAGTAATAGAAAACCAGAGATAACTATCCAAGCTTCTGCTGCTCGTTGTTCAGGAGAAAATTCTTTTTGTAAAAAACTATTAAATAGTATTTGTTTGGAAATCATGGTGGAAAAAGGTGACAGAATGAAGAAAAATGTCTGAATCAGGATGTCCAGGATTAAAAGATTTGCAGGATTAAAACAGAATACAGATTAGTTCTTGACAGATTACTAGCAACTTGGGTGATTGGTATACTAAAAACCGTTGGGACATGGACTTTTACAAAATTATGAAAACCCCAGTTTTGTAGGGGTTTAGCAATGCTAAACCCCTACCCACAGAATCAAAGGATTAAGCCGTGTTAGTATAATTATCCATTACTAAAACTGCTGTAATATCCTTGCCAACGTCCAAGCCAAGATGCCCAAAGTTTTTTGGTTGCTAATTGACCTTGGTTTGGTAATAATCTCAACCATTGGACTAAACCTAAACTTTCTCTTGTACCAATTAGGACTGCCCAAATTAGATAAATAATGCGGCGTAAAGGTGATAAATGTTCTAGTAAAATTAGGGTTTCGTTATGAACTAAGTTAATTAAGGCAGTTTGATTAAAATTGCGGCGCTGATCTTCGTCAAAACGTTGGGCTGGATAGTGATCTACAGCGATGTTGGGGTCGTAAATCATTTTCCAACCGGCGCGTTGGAGTGTGAGAGTGAAGGACATTTCAAAATGTACTTGCGCGCCTGTGCCTCGCATTCTTTGATCAAATTGTAATTGCCCGATCGCTGTGCGACGAAAACTCATATTTACGCCTTTGAGTACGTCAACTTCACGGGGTTCTCCGATTCCTAAGTGATGATTGCCAATAACTCGGCCAAACCATTGTAATTTACCAACTACTAAACGAGAATCGTTGACTAATTCATTGCCTTGATGTACCCAATCACGACCACCAACGCCACCAATGCAACTATCGCTTTGAAAATGAGCGTTGATTTTAGCTAACCAATCTGGGTGGGGGGCTGCATCATCATCGGTAATGGAAAGGATGTCACCTTCTACGGCTGCAAGTCCGGTGTTGAGGGCGGCGACTACTCCTGGCTGGGTGACAGTGAGGATTTGTAATGGTAATTGATGGGGATGGAGTTGATCAAGAAATTGCTGTGTTTCTGTGTCTGTATCGCGAACAACCAGGATTAATTGATCAACAGGTTTAATTTGGGCTTTAAGTGCCAAAAGGCAGCGTGAGAGGTCTTGAGGACGACGATAGGTGGGGATGAGAACAGTGTTTCTCATGATTGATTAACTCCTCAAACAGATCGAGATAGGTTTGTGCCATGGTAGTCCAGCTATGGTTTTCAGCTACAGTGCGAGCGACTTTACCCATTTTTTGACAAAGAGAGCGATCGCTATTGAGTAACTTGAGTGCCGAAGCTAAGGCATTAACATCATCACAGTCGGGTAAAACGATGCCGCAGTCGGGGGTGACAAGATCAGCCGCACCGGTGGTTTTTGCAGTAATGACTGGCAAACCAGAAGCCATCGCTTCAATTACTACTAATCCAAAAGGTTCATAACGGGATGGAAAAACAAAGAAATCTGATGCTTGTTGAATTTGGGGCATATCCCGACGATAACCCAAAAAGTGTACTCGCTCACTGAGGTTCAAATCTGCGGCCATTTGGGGATAAGGGCTACCTTTGATTTCTCCCACAACGGCTAAATGCAAGTCGGGGACGTGAACTAAGGCACGAAGTACGGTATCTAAGTTTTTGCGGGTAATTCTGATATCTCCGGCAAATAATGCCAAGTTGACATTTTCTGGTAAACCTAATTGTTGACGAGAACTGACACCGGGATGAAATTCTTCTAAGTCTACACCATTGACAATGACGCGAATTTGTGAGCGGGGTATACCAATGCTGACTAATTCTTGAGCTACGTTTTCTGATACGGCAATGATGGCTTTTGTGGTGCGGAAAGCTTGTTTTTCCCAATAGGAATTAATAGCTGTGTATAACCAATGATATAAACCATACCAATCTCGACGGATGCGGGAAATATGAACGGGCGATCGCCACCAAGAACTATGAACAAAATGCACAGCATTGACATCAGTAACACCCATTGTAATTGCCCCATTGACTTGAATTACATCAAGATTAGAGCGATTTTGATGTAACCAATGGGCGCTTTTAATAGCAAATATTAAATTGCGGATAAATTCGCTAGGATAGTCTTCTACTGGAATTACGACGGAATTTACAGATGGATTTTCTTCTATTTCTGGTGCTATTTCACTACACAATAAGGTGAGATGATAACCGCGACGAATTGCTTCTTTCACAACTTCATAGTTAACCCGTCCTTGACCATCACCTTTTTTAATTCTGTGGGTTATAATACAAAGTCTCATTTATCACCTCTATCTTCTCTAACTTGCTCACAAATATAAATTAAAGTTGTTGTTTTTTCCATGATTTCTTGAAAATAATAATTTCTCTTTACAAGATTTTTATTTTTTTACTCCCTTCTCACTAAGAGAATATGGATTAAATGAACCGCAAAGAACGCTAAGGACGCGAAGGAAGAAGAAAGAAGAAAGAAGGAACAAGGAAGAAGTCTGTAGGGTGTGGTTCGGCAAACTCATCAACCACGTCAGACAGAATAATTTAGGCTAAAATCAGTAATTTTAAGTTTCTGACGCACCTTAATTCATCTAAAAAAGCAACTTAGTTTATTTGTACCTTCCTACTTAAACACCAAGTAATTTATTAGTTAATTTACTAGGAATAAAGCTGAGTATCAGTGCTGTTAATGTTCGCAAGTTGAATTTTTGTTTGTTCAAGGCTTGCCAAAAGTAAGAACGTGCTATATTTGTTTGCTGATCTAACATTAAGCCAATTCCTAAAGTTGTGTGAGATTCTGACCATTGCTGTCTAAAATGGGGATGTATTTCTTGAAGACGTATATCTTCAGTAAATTTTTGATAACAGAATATTTCGCTTTTAGCTTTACTAATTTTGGCTTGGATGTTCCGTCTACCACTGAGCATAGTTTCAGTTTGTTGATGTTCTCGATAAAGTGATAATTTTTCAGGAAGATAGTAAATACCATATCCCGATACACAACACAGATAAGTTAAATATAAATCCCACAATCCACCAACTTCTGAGGGGATTGAATCCCAATCAATCAAACCATTGCGAATTACACAACCAGCAGCAGTAGGTATGCTTTTATCAATTAGACCAATGTTAATAAAAGATTTGTGGATTCCGGGTGTAAGTAGATCGCGTTTATAACTGCGCGTATTAATTTCAGTGCCAATTTGATTAATATTACTTTGAGCATCAATAATATATTGATCACAAAAAGCTAAAATTAAATCAGGATTTTCTTCTAAAGGTGGAACAAGTTTAGCTAAAAAATCTTCATTCCACATATCATCATCATGAAGACTAGCCACATATTTACCCTTTGCCATTTTAAAGGCATTCATTTGGTTAGCCAACATTCCGATATTTTGATTATGTCGCCAAAATTTAATGCGTGAATCACTAAAAGATTCAATTAGGATTTGAGGACTTTCAGGACTACAATTATCAGAAACAATAATTTCAATATTTCGGTATGTTTGCTTAATTGCGCTATCAATTGCTTGTTTGAGATAATCTGGTCGATTATAAGTTGGGATAATTACACTAACCAGAGGATTTGATAATTGAGTTAAAAAAGACATAATCAAAATTAGTAATTGGTTAATTTTAGAACAAAACTGTTATAGCAGGAGTCAGTTACGAAAATAGTAGGTTGGGTTAAGCAATAGCGTAACCCAAGAAAATCCCGAAAATGTTGGGTTTCCTTACGTCAACCCAACCTACAATGTCTCTAAATAGCACTATTCCAAATAATATTGGGTTACAAATTCCTTTGAAAATCAGCAATAATTTTCTCATAAATTTTTTCTAGTCTTTGAATATGAGTATCTAGGGTAAATTCTTGTTGAAACCAATGGAAACCTTGTTCACCCATTAGTCGAGCTTTGTCATAGTTTACTGTCAGTTCATGAATGGCATCTGCTAAAGATTGAATATGATTAGTTGGTACAAGAATCCCTGTTTTACCATTTTTGACATATTCAGGAATACCACCGATCGCACTGGCAATAATTGGACGATTTCTAGCATACGCTTCGAGGGTAACTAAACCAGCAGGTTCAGGCCAAAGACTAGGAAAAACTACAGCTAAACATTGTTGGTAAAGAGTTTCTAACTTGTCACTATTACACCAACCATGCCAAGTAATGCGATCGCGCAAACCCATTTTATCAGCTAATTTTTCTAATTCGGGTTTACCCCAACCGTCACCGGCAATATCAAGATGAATGCGGGGATCAGTTATTGCTAAAGCTCTAATTAACCATTCAACTCCTTTATAGGGAACAATCCGACCGACAAATAAAATGCGTTGATTTTGATGGGTTTCTTGATTTAAAGGTGGAATAGGATATTTAGGTGATTGTACAGCACAGAGGAGAGTTGTGACTCTATCGGGTGATATACCATTACTAATAATTTGCTTTTTGACATAATCACTATTAGCAATAATAGGGATATTAAGTTTTTTGAGATTGGTAATAAAACTTTCGGTTCCTAACCAATTCGCTAAAATCTTTTGAGGTCTGCGACTACCACAACCATCTACTAAATGTCCCCATGCACATCCGAGAGGGTGCATATTACGATGGCATTCTCTACCCTGTTCTTCTAAATATTTTGTCCCACTAGGACAGTAACTACTATGATTATGGAGTGTCAATACTACTGGACATTCTCCCCGCAGTTGTGCCACCATTTCTAGATCATGAAGATGCAGTAATTTACACTGACTTTGATCTAGATTTTTGAGAGATTTTAAAGAGCGATCGCTAACATTAGGAGTCTGGGAATTGACTAAAGAAGCTATATAGGTTTCTAGACCTCCACCACCCCTAATATCAGCAACAGAGCAGTGATATATCATTTTTTCAGCAACTGATGTAAGTATCATCTTAAATTTCCTCGCTACTAGATAAATTCAGTTTTTCCGGTAATATTTTTCAGCACGGCAATTAATTTATTAAATTCAACCAAAATTTATGTCGGACATCATTGACATAGTGTCTCAAAGCAATTTTGTTGTGATCAAAATTGTCTAAATAGTTGAATTGGTCATCATTACTTAAAATGAATTTCTCTTTATTTAGTGGTTTTGCTTGGTTGTTGTGCATAGCCAAATGGACTACAGTTTGTTCAGTAAAATACATTGGAGAGTCTATTAATTGAGTAACACGGTCTAAAGCTTTCTCCCAATTTATTTGCTGCTTTAGCAAGAAAAACCCGGCATTGACTGGGTTTAATTTTTCATTTTCATCTAATATTATTCGTTCATCTAGTGAAGGTAAACAATCAGGTAAATACCAAGGTAAGCTATCATTAGATTCGCATAAATCTATAATTTCTTTAGCACCCGGAAAGAAAAGAATATCAGAATCGGTGTAAATTGTCGGTTGTTCGATCGCAATTGAAGTTAAGACAGCCAATCTTCTCCAAAACGCCATGATCGCTCGGTTAGGATGGTTGAATATATAGTTTGAAATAGGTTTAGGGATGTCACCCACAACTAAATTTTTCCATTCAATAACATCTACACAGGGATCGATTTGACACAAAATTTTACTGGCATTTGGTAAATAACTACCATCAGAAATCACAGTAAATTTGTTAGGAATGCCAACATGACGAATAAATGAGCGAATATTGGCTACTTGGATAGCTAAATCTCGTTGACAAGAGAAAGAATAGATATTTATGTTAACTTTCTGATGTTGATTTAGTGGAAATCTGACAATATTATTGATTGCTTTCGTGTAGACAAAACGATAAATTTGCGCTTGCATTTTTGCAGAATGATAGCCTATATTTACCATTGATTTCTCCAATAAAATAGAAATAACACTTGATTTGAATATGATGTTAGGGTTAGGGGTTTACACCCCTAAAAGTTATGGAACTTGACCTAGTTCATACTGCATTTGATGATATTGCCAAAGCTTACCTTTTAGTTCCAATAGTTCTTGATAACCACCTTGTTCTACGATGCGTCCTTGTTCGAGAACTACAACTTTATCAGCTTTAGCAATAGTAGAAAGACGGTGAGCGATCGCTATTACGGTACGTCCCACAGTTAGCTTCTCTAATGAGTCTTGAATTAACCGCTCAGATACAGAATCTAAAGCACTTGTAGCTTCATCTAAAATCAAAATTTCTGGATTGCGTAACAAAGCCCGCGCGATCGCCAGTCGTTGTCTTTGTCCTCCAGACAATCGTACACCCCTATCTCCTAAATTTGTCTCAAATCCTTCTGGCATTTCCAGAATAAATTCTAAAGCATTTGCTAATCTAGCTGCTTCTTTGATTTCTGCATCTGTCGCTTTTGGTGTTCCATAACTAATATTATTTGCAACAGAAGTATTGAAAATAAACGTATCCTGACTAACAACTGCTATTTTCCGTCGAAGTGAATTAATGTCAAGCCGTTTAATCTCAATTTCATCAATGTAAATATGACCATCTGTAGCATCATAAAACCGGGGAATTAAGTCAGCTAATGTAGTTTTACCGGCACCAGAAGCACCAACCAATGCTATTGTTTTGCCTCGTTCAATCGTCAGAGTAATATTATTTAATACTTTTTGATTAGCACCATAACTAAAATCTACAGATACTAAATCAATTGACCTTTTTAACTCCTTGAACACAACATTACCATTTCGGAAATAGGGCTTGTCCTCCGATTGTAATAAGTTTTTAATACTGTCAGTTGAACCTTGGAGAGTGCTAAGAAATGCCCTTGTACCATTAATATCTTGAAGGATAGGAACAAGGCGAAACAGCACAAAGAAGAATGTTAACAACGAACTAACTTCTAACTGGCCATTAACTACAAACTTCGTAAAAGCTAAAATAATCATCCCGACCAGTACAGTAGTAGCCGCACTTTCAGAAATTGGTCTGACTAAATTCCAAATGTAAACAACTTTAGTAGAAGTAGTAACTACTTGATTACTGGCTTTATAATAGCGATCGCGCTCTAATTTTTGAGTCCCAAAAGCGTGAATTGTCCGAATACCATTAATAAACTCTAAAGCCGTTGATGTAAAATTACTATTAGCTGTAGAAACCCCAAAACTTGTTTCTCTGGTTTTAGCATTTAAAGTAGATAACCCAACAGCTAAAAGCGTAAATAACAAAATAGAAATTATTGTTAATTGCCAGGAGAGTAACAGCATTGTTCCGAAATAAACAATAACCGTTAATACTCTAGTAAACAAAAAAGCCACCCCTCTAAAACCCTGGGTAATCTTTTCAATTTCTATAGTAGCCGTGTTTATTAATTCACCGGAACGAGTATTAGTAAAGTAACTAAGTGATAAGGATTGTAACTGCTCAAAAATTTGTTTTCTTAACCTATCAGCCAGATATAACTGTACTAATTCTGTGTATATTTGGGCAAGATAGTTAAAGAGCGCTCGCATCCAGGTACTTAATAATATCAGCAGAGAAACCCGATATAAACGACTAATTGCTGATGTATGAACTCCCAAAATCCAGTGATCAAACCAACCTACACCAACTTGAATTGGTGGAGAATTAGGGTTAGTTAAATTTTGTAAAAAAGATAGTAGAAATCCAATACTAACACCTTCAAATGTTGCAGCAAACAGAGCAAATATGAAAGCTAAAATAGTAATTTTGCGAAAATGTTTAAATTCTTGCAAAATTAAATGATTATCCTCCCAGAATCTACTAGCTTTCAAAAAAATCAGTAATGAGTCCAAAAATCTTAAATTCATCAGTTTTGGTTAATAATAATTGGTTGGTGTAAACATTTTATGCTCTAGTGGATGCAAGCAAATAGCTTGTTTGAATTACTTCACTATACAAATAAATTCTTTCTACAATTTGTTAATCAGGAATTATATAGCAATCATTTTTTCTAGCTTATAATCTGATTTCATCTCTGCCTTTCTTCGAGAAATTTATGTAAGTTGAGCTAAGAAAGCCAACAGTTTGGAAATTTTGTTCATTTTCGCAATTACCTAAGTTAGTCCTAACTCAACCGACATTTTTCTCAACATAAAAGAAGTTATGAAGTCACTTTTACAATATCTTGTAAACCAGAATAGCGATAGCTAATTAAACTCATTTCTCCTTTGAGTACATTTAACAATTTAGGTAAATGATCTAAACCGAATTTCTGCATTAATAAACCCATAAATGTGATATTCCCCTGACTTATTGTGGAAAAACTAATAGCACGAAAAACTTCGCCTCGTTCTCCAATACACCACTGATACGAAAAGCACTCTCCTGGAGAATAACCTTGGATTAGCACCATTAATATTAGTATTAGTGGACTTAAAAATACCAGCAATACTAATGCTAAACAAAAGTCAATTAGGCGTTTTGTAATTCGTAGTATTTGATGCTTTTTTTTCGGCAATTTATTTCTAAATTCGCTGGAAATAAATAAGGGTTTATTAGCTTTATAACAAGCTTCTGCCCAAAATTTTAGCCAAACTGCACCTAATTGAGAATCTATTTTTACCAAATTTACCGGAGAAGATTTCAAACATTCTATCAGCAATAATTCATTATCCAAGGCAGGTAAATATGGCGGGTTTAACTTTCCTGGTGACATTACTAATAGTTGACCCATGCGCCAATGAAGTACACAATATTGAGATGGAGAAGTTTGATACTGCTGTGATACAGTATAGTTATTTTCTACGCTGGAAATGATTGAAGCTGTCATATCTCTTTAAATGTCTACACTAATTAATTACTGACTTAATACACAAGAAATTAACGCCAGAAATGTGATCTAAGTCTCGTTGCTACTCTAAATAATTGAAGAGGACTAATTGTGAAAACAAGTGAATTTTGTTACTAGCCAATATCCATCTTGTAGAATTATGAAGGTGTCAAGATGTGAAAATAGTAACAATAAAGATTGAAGTAAATACCAATTAAGATGAGTAGGTAGTGATAACACTTGGTATTTTTATTAAAAGTTAAGGTCGTTTTCAACCTGTAGATCACAGCAGTTCGGGGTATGCCTTATGGAATGAAAACTATATATGTTTTCATCTCACTGACAACTGCTATATACTTCTGAATTAAGTCCTCTTTTTATAGAATATAAGAATATCGAGAAATAGCTATTACTTTTATAGATTCTTTATTCACTCTTTAACTAAAGTGAATTATAGCCAAGATTTTATTAAGTTCCTATGAATTGTATTGATATACCAGTGCTATTTAACTAAAAAAATAAGCTGTAAAAGCCGATACATTTTTCTTAAAATTGGATAATATAATTTTTTTAATTTGTGGAGACTTGTGATATTTAATCTCTACAAAGTTTATTAGTAATGTAAGTAAGAGTTACGCATTGACAGAATCTATTACATAAAGGTTATGGATTTTATCTCTTGTAGGGTGCGTCAGACCCGATAATTGAGCATCTAACAGATTTTCTCTATCTGACGCACCGCACTAATTGTATAGTGCGTAAGTCCTAGTAAGTTGCTTTTTTAGTGAAATAAGGCGCGTCAGAAACTGACAATTATTGATTTGAGCCTAAGTTATTTTGTCTGACGTGGTTGGTGAGCTTGCCGAACCACACCCTACAGACCACAAAATATCCGAAAAGTTAATAAATAGCAATTTAAGTTAGTAGGTAAGTGGAGAAATTTATAACTATGCTATTAAACTTTACTCAGGAGTTTTGTTAATTAGATAGTTAGCCTTATTTGTTTCGTCCTACTTACCTGAACTAAAACCTATATTGGTTGTTGAGAAAAATATTTCTGGGGTAATCGAGAACGGAGAGCAACCAGAGATGGAGAAAAAGTTAAAAACAGCCCTGTCATAGCTTTTTTGCTGAACTTTTTTCTCTTAATTATGTACTTAAAACAAGTGCGTGCTGCTTTTAATTCTCCCATTACCAATAAATTTACCCCTAAAACATAAGTAGATTCTATCAATCTCCGCCGAAAATATGGCTGTAATTGCTCTAGCCTAGTATCTTCAATAAATTGCTCATAGCAAAATATATGATTTCTGGCTTTGCCAATATTAACTTGTGGATTATCAGTCAATGTTTCACTTTGCTGATGTATGCGATATCTAGTCAATCTTTCTGGAGAATAGTAAGCACCAAGACCAGAACAGGAACAAAGATAATTGATATATAAATCGTAGCAACCACCCACTTCAAGGGGAATTGCTTGCCAATCCACAATATCCTTACGAATCACCGCAGCATTAGCACTACCTATAGACATATTGATTGCCAAATCATAAAAAGGTCTATATATTCCGGCTTTTAAATTAGTCCGGTTTCGCTCCAGTGAAACTTCTTCTGTGAGGGTATAATCTATTTTATTATCAGCATCAATTATGTGATAATCACAAAAAGCTAAAGCTAAATCAGGATTATCTTCTAGAACGGTAACAAGCTTTGCTAAATAGTCCTTCTCCCACATATCATCGTCATGTAAACTGGCAACATATTTTCCTTTTGCCATATTAAATCCATTTTTAATATTAGCTACCATGCCGATATTTTGGTCATTACGCCACAAGCGGATTCGTGGATCTTGAAAAGTATCTATGATGGCTTGAGGACTGATTTCACTACAGTTATCACAAACAATAATCTCAATATTTTGATAGGTTTGTTGAACTGCACTAGCGATCGCCTCCGGTAGATAATGTAATCTATTATATGTTGGGATAATTACACTGACTAAAGGTTGTAGATATTCATTGTTCTGTCTCATACTTTCCATCCATCTCTTGTAGGTAATTAAAAATGATCAAGATAGCCATGGCGAACTTTTTATTAATTCCCATCGTGCTATCTTTAAATTGGGACAACCTAACCTTTTTACGCCAACATTAAAGTAGAAATCAGACCTCTACAAAATACTTCTGCAAGAGGTCTAATATTAAATCAGGACATAAACAACTATTTTTCTAAAGCCTGTTGCAACACCAATTGTTTTTGCTTGACATAAGGCACATAGGTACTATCAGAATTAGAAACTCCGTTAGCCACCACACCAATTAAATTCAACTTGCTCAACATAGCTGTAGCTTGAGTTAATTGAGTTCGCGTCACCCTACCAATGCTGGCCACCATCACCACACTGCGACAAGATGAAGCCGTGAGCATTGCATCTACTAAACCGAGAACTGCTGGAGCATCTATGATTACCAAATCATAGTTTTCTTCAAATCCTGCCATTAATTGGATCATCCGTGGAGAACTCAACAAATTAGCTGGATCAACAGGTATGGGTCCGGCAGTCAAAATATCAATATATGACGAACCAGAGTATTGAACTCCTACCTGATTGGGTAAACTAACATCATTGGCTAACAGCGTAGAAAGCCCTTGTTCATTAGGGAGATTAAGTTGTTTATGCAGACTAGGATCGCGTAAATTGGCATCAATTAACAACACTTTTTTATGTAACCGTGCTGCACTCATAGCTAAACCCAAAGAGAAAGCAGACTTACTATCATCTGCCAAAGCTGATGTCACCATCAACGATTTTAAATCAGATCCATTATTCAGCAATTCAATATTTTTATAAATCAGATCCAACGATTCCCAACGTGGTGGAGATTGTAGTACCTGAATTGTCCAGGGAGCGAGAACTTCTGGTTTACCAAAAGGTAACTTAATCATTGATTCTCTAGATTTTGCCGGCGGTAACTTAGGAGTTGTTCCTAATAATGGCAGAGAAAACTGTTTCTCTAATTCAGCAGTAGTATGTACAGAATCATCAGAAGCTTCACGAATATAAGCTGCAATACCTCCTAAAATTAACCCTACCACGGCACCTAATAACAGGTTCTGCTTGAGGTTAGGACTAATCATAATCCCCTGTTGTGGTTCTTCTACTATTTCCCAGTTAAAGCCACCTTTAGAAAGTTCTTGCCGTAATTGCTGCTCTGCCTTTAGCAGTTCTTCCAATCTTTCACGACTAAATTGTAACTGTGGAATTAAGCGATTGTAAAAAGCTAAAAGAGAGGGAAACCGTTTTAGTTCTGCCTGGAGTTCAGCTTCTTTTTGTACTAATGTTTGGTCACGTGCAGTTAAGGCAACTATTGTAGTTTGAGTTTCTACTAACTTTTCAGTCAGGTCGAGATCAATTTCACCTAATTGTCCTTGTTCTAGCAAGGTTTCTCCAGCACTTAAAGCAGCTTTAGATTGTCCACCTAAAGTTCTACTAACTTCTTTTTGTAGTAGTTCTTTTTGGCTTTCAAGTTGTTCTTTGAGCTTCTGTACACTGGGAGTATCATCAGTAAAACGCAACTGTTCCTGTGCTAAAGAAAGTTCTGTTTTTTGAATTTCGTTGAGTAAACCTTGGTAGCGAAGGGATTGACTCAGACGAGAAGAAACCAAAGCATTTTGAGGAGAACGGTTTAGCTGTTCTTGCAGAGTTTTTTGTTTTGCTAAGGCTTCTTGATATTGAGAACGAGTTGCTTGTCGGTCTTCTTGGATAGAATGTAATGCTGTCTCGACGGCTTTAGCTTGTAACTCTGGATCAATAAGATTTTGGCTTTTACGAAAACGTTGCAGATTAGCTTCAGAATTATTTACTTCATCACTGGCTTTTCTTAGTTGTTCTCTAATAACTTGCAGACCTTTCTGCAATCGAGCATTTTGTTGTTCTTTGTTATATTTAACATAAACTTGCCGAATGGCTGCCAGGACTTTTTGTGTTTTATCTGGGTCTTTATCAGTATAATCGACTTGAAAGATTTTAGTCGCAAGATTATCTTCTTTAGTCTTTAACTGATCTAAAATCAAGGATTTTTTGATTTCAGTTACGGTAATATCTGGATATTCAGCTTTAAGTTTATCAACTGCTTGTTTAATTAATCCAGAACTCTGCATCAAGTTGAGTTGAGTAGCAGTATCTATCTGTACATTGGCATCAGTAAACTGATTTCCTGTTTCATTACCGACTTCTTTTTTACCTTGGTAATTAGGTTCTACTAATAGCTGCATTGAGCTTTTAAAAGTAGGATTGGTTCTAATAGTTATCAGACCGGCTAGAGCGGTAGAACTCATAAATACTACTAAAATCCAGGGAAATCTGCGGACAAACACGGTAAATATTTGTCCGTAACCCGGTTCTGCGTCGGCTACTGAGGCTGGATTGATATGGGGGTTTAGACTTGTTTGAACCATGTTTTTTATCCTTCTTTGTCAGATGTTATGTTTAGCTTGTTCCTGTTTAAAGATAAAGCTAATAAATCAAATAAATGATTGACGCACGCCACAAGTTTGCTCAATGATTTGTTCGACTTTACTAAAGAATGCTTGCTCTGAGAAATTATTGACTGCATGATTACGGATGTTTTCGTAATTCCAAGATATTCCTCTAGCCTCTAGTAATGCTACTTGTAAAGATTCGGGTGATTGTCTTTTAAAGAAAACTCCAGTTTTGCCAGGTATTTGAGTATCTAATACTCCACCTGCTCCATAGGCAATAACTGGTGTTCCACTAGCATTTGCTTCTACTGGTACTAATCCATAGTCTTCTAAAGCAGCAACAATAATCGACTTGGCTTGAGCAAATAAGTCTTTCCGTCTTGCGTCACTAACATGACCTACGAACTCAATATTGCTTAATGCTTTAGATTTCAACCGTGCTTGTTCTGGTCCGTCACCTGATATTAATAAATGCCACCCTAACCAGTTGAAAGCTTCAACTATGACATCAAGACGTTTATAACTTATCATGCGGGCTGATGCCAAGTAGTATTCATCTTTTTGATCAGAAAAGTTAAAATTACTGGTATCAATGGGATAGTTAACGACAATGGCTTGTTTGTGATAAATTTTCTGTATTCGTCTGGCGACAACGGTAGAATTAGCAATATAAAGGTCTGGTTCTTGAGAATATTTCAGGTCTACATTTCTCATTAATTGAAATATCTTTTCAATCAAGGGTGCAAAATAGCGATAATCTCCATATTCTCGTAAGTAAGTTTGGGTATCCCATAAAAAACGGGTGACGTTATGACAGAAGCAAATGTGAAGTGCTTGGGGATTTTTTTGTACTGCTTTGGCGAAGCTTGTGCTGCTACTAATAATTAAATCGTAGTCTTGTAAATTCAATGATCGAAAGGCAGGAAAGTATAGGGGAGCGAGTAGGCGAAAATATTTGGCTGCACCGGGAATTTTTTGTAAAAAGGTGGTGTTGATAATTCTTTCACCTAAATCAATTGTTTTTTCTGGGTTATACAAGGAGGTAAAAATATCGGCTTGGGGATAGCGTTTACATAGTAGTTCAAATACACGCTCTGCCCCGCCGCGTTGTGTTAAGTAATCATGGACGAGAGCTATTTTCATAGTTTTACCTTATAGGTTTAACAAAGATTCAAATGGTAGTTGGAAAGGGCGGTTAGAAAGGGCGGTTAGAAACCGCGTCTACACAGGCGAAACCCACCTCCGTGGGTTGAAGAAAATAAATAGTTTCTTAGTCCACGCAGGTGGACTTTGTTTGTGTAGTCA
>NZ_JAYGHC010000004.1:0-15697 GCF_034932285.1 Cronbergia sp. UHCC 0137 | reverse complement strand
CGCCGGGGTTTAAATTGACACGAATGGTTAAACTCCCACGCCTACTAAGGTTTTAGTTGGGGAAAAATATTTGTTCTGCTCTATTCGCAGTTGGTCGGCTAGTCTACCTAGTGGGAGTTCTACATCGTCGTAGGTGAGGACTTGATCTCTGGGGATATCTCGTTTGAGACGACAACCTTCTGCTAAACCGATGGGCAGGAGGTTTTGCTGTTGGACAATGGGGGAGTTTTCACATTGTCCGTAGGTCATGTAGTAGCCAATACCATCAAGGGTTTCGCCGGCTTTGAGGTCAATTTTGGCGGTGGTGATCACGTCTACCATTGGTGCTGCTAGGGGTGCGAGAACGGCATCTTGGAAGAGGACGGCACGGGCAACGGAGAGGGGTACTTCAAAGTGGCAGAGGTGATAGGGGGTGTAGAAGCTGTAGAGGGGTCCTTCACCTAGTTTGTATAGGTCGAGGTAGTGTTTTTGTTTGGGGTCGTCGTGGGTGGCAAAGACGTAAACGCCGGGGCTTGGTTTTGCACCAACTACATAATCAACGATTCCACCTAGTTCTTTAAGTTGTTCTACGTCGTACATTTTGGTCATTTCGTCAACATGACCGGTGAAGTTGTAGCCTAACATTCCGCGTTTAGCGACTTTCATGCCTGTGGCGTTGGCGACGATCGCCTGTTCAAAGGAAATTTTTGTGCCGTCGGCGAAACTCGTTACCATGTGCGCCTTTTGTCCCCAGCGTCTAGCAAAGCCTTCTTGGGTGGTGGGGTTGCGATAGGGGTCCTGCAGCCCCTTGATATTTCCGCACAGGAGGGGGGTTAAACCGATACTTTTGACGAAACGATATAAATTCATTTCTACCCCTGGTTGGTCGCCATCACAGGCACTGAGAATGACTCCGGCTTTGTCGGCGTAAACTTTGAGAATGGGTCCAATGGTGGCATCTAGTTCGGCGTTCATCATGATCACGTGTTTGCGATGAGCGATCGCATCTGTAACCACGTGTGCGCCAAATTCCACTGCACCAGTAACTTCAATTAGTGCATCTATGCCTTCAGCCCGACAGAGTAGGTAAGGGTCTTCTGTGACTGCATATTTACCAAGAGCGATCGCACTTTCTAATTCACCAACTGTATTAACAATCTCTACTTCTTCAATTCCAGCTTCTAAATAAGCTTGTTTAGCTGCTTCAATCCCACGGCTAAAAATTCCAACCAATTCCATCCCCGGCACAGAATTAATAATTTGATTGGCAATTCCTTTACCCATAAAACCAGCCCCAATCATCCCCACTTTAACAGGGTTTCCTGCTGCGGCACGAGCTTTCAAGGCACTATCAATAATAATCATTTTTTCAATCCTTATTAGTGTAAAATTTCACAAAGTCATGAACACGGATTTAACGGATTACACAGATGACACGGATTTGATGCTTATCCAATCACCAATTACCAATCACCTAACTTCACTCCCAACAGTCATCATTCTTAATAACGGCCAACTTAAATCTTTTTCCGAAATATCCGTTACTTCTAAAGGCCATTCGATATTAAAAAATGGGTCATCATAACGCAGACCCCTTTCATATCCTGGTGTGTAAAATTGACCAACTTGATAACTCACTTCAGCATCATCAGTTAGTGTTTGATAACCGTGGGCAAACATTTCCGGTACATATAAAGCACGGTGATTTTCTGCGGTTAACTCTACACCAAAGTGCGATAAAAAAGTAGGAGATTCAGGACGCATATCAATAATTACGTCATAAATAGCCCCCTTAGTACAGCGAACTAATTTTGTTTCTGTCGCTGGAGAAATTTGATAGTGCATTCCCCGCACAGTCCCTTGTTTATAATTAAAGGATAAATTGCATTGAGCAACTATTGGCTTTAATCCATAGGCTTCAAATTCGTGAGCGCAAAAACTACGAGCAAAAAAACCACGATGATCTGGCTTTTTTTCTACATCAACAATAAATGCGTCCTTGAGTGTGGTTGTAGTAAATATCATGGCTAACTTAGATTAAACTCCTCATTGCTTTCTGTATTTCTGAGTGAGACAAAAAACATCAGCACATCACCAACATTGACTTGTCAACACGGCTCGATAATTCCATAAACTCTTGAATTTGAGCTTGAGTTTTTTGCTGCATATCACAACCTTGTTGCCATGCTTTAGTCCAATCAACAATCCAAGCTAAAGCTGTAGGTAAATCTAATTGAGGTTCCCATTTAAGTTGAGTCCGGGCTTTAGCGCAATCCAAAGTTAAGAAATTAGCCTCATGGGGTTGCATTCCAGCATCTTTAATCCAATTAGCATCTTCACCCCAATATTCTTGGAGTTTGTCAACTATCCAACCTACATTTTTTACTCCTGATTCATTGGGTCCAAAATTCCAACCACCAGAGTACAGAGAACCTTGAGTAAACAGTTTTTCAGCCAACATTAAATAACCATTTAAAGGTTCGAGGACGTGCTGCCAAGGACGAACAGCTTGGGGATTTCTAATTACTACTTCTTTACCTTTCACCCAAGCATTGAGAATATCAGGAACTAGACGATCTTTAGCCCAATCTCCTCCACCAATTACATTACCTGCTCGTACACTAGCGATCGCTACTCGATGTTGATTATAATCAGCAGGATTAAAGAAAGATTGACGATAAGCTGTCGTAACTAACTCAGCACATCCTTTACTACTACTATAAGGGTCGTATCCTCCCATAGGGTCAGTTTCCCGATATCCCCAAACCCATTCGCGATTTTCATAACATTTATCAGAAGTGACAGAAACTACTGCCCTCACGCTCGGTACATAGCGTACTGCTTCCAATAGGTTCACCGTTCCCATGATATTCACAGCATAGGTATCTACTGGGTTGTAGTAAGATTCCCGCACCAATGCTTGTGCTGCCAGATGAATAACAATATCTGGTTGGTAGGTTTGCATCACTTGTTTGAGTGAGTCTAAATCTTTGATGTCTCCTACTACTGATGTCATACCATCAGCAACATCAGCTAATTCAAACAGACTTGGAGATGTAGCAGGACTTAAAGCAAAACCACATACTTCAGCCCCTAACATTTGTAACCACAAAGATAACCAACTACCTTTAAAACCAGTATGTCCCGTGACAAAAACTTTTTTTCCAGTCCAAAAATTTGATTGCATTAGATAAATTCTCTTAATGAAGTGCGAACTAAATAAGCTACTGAATCATTAAATTCTCTAGGTTTCCCAAGACCAACCCCCAGATGCGTAGGGGTTTTTGATAATTTTCAGGACTTACGCAAAAACTTCTCAAACTCTTATTCCTCTGTGTCCTCTGCGTCCTCTGCGGTATGCGCTACGCGCACGCTACGCGAATGATATTCCGTAATTCCTGTGTAAAGACGTGGATTTAATAATATCTCCAATCAACTACCAAACTTTCCAAGGAGCATTTCCACTTTTCCAAAGTTCCTCCAAGTAATTTTTATCCCTTAAAGTATCCATTGGTTGCCAAAAACCATGGTGTTTAAAAGCCGATAGCTGATCCATCTCAGCTAGTTTTTCTAATGGTTCTTTCTCCCAAACAGTAGAATCATCAGCAATAAAATTAATTACTTCTGGCTCTAATACAAAATAACCACCATTAACCCAAGCACCATCACCTTCTGGCTTTTCTTTAAAACTGTTGATTTTTGTTTGCTCTTGTCCTAAAGAAATTGCTCCAAAACGACCGGCTGGTTGCACTGCGCTGAGAGTTGCTAAGGTTTTTTGTTGTTTATGAAATTGAATTAATTCTGTAATATTAATATCACTAACACCATCACCATAGGTAAAACAAAAGGTATCGTTTCCAATATGTTCACTAACTCGCTTTAAGCGTCCACCAGTCATGCTATTATCACCTGTATTTACTAAGGTGACTCGCCAAGGTTCAGCATATCCAGAATGGATACTCATCTGGTTAAATCGCATATCAAAGGTAACATCTGACATATGTAAGAAGTAGTTAGCAAAATACTCCTTAATGATGTAACCTTTATAGCCACAGCAAATGATAAAATCGTTAATACCGTGGGTAGAGTAAGTCTTCATAATATGCCAAAGAATCGGCTTACCGGCTATCTCAACCATCGGCTTAGGTCTGACACTGGTTTCTTCGCTGAGTCGTGTACCAAGACCTCCAGCTAAAATCACAGCTTTCATGCAATTACCTCAAAAAGTTGTAGGTGGATTATTATTTGAATTGATGGGGATGAAGAGGATGCACAAATAATAGAGATAAATTGAGTCTTTGCAATTAATTTATTCTCTATTAACTATCTATAATTAATTTAACTGTAAATGACTAATAAATTATAAAGAAGAGGTAAAAACTAATATTTTATATATAAATCATTGATAAATATTTATTAGCTCAATATCATATAAATCTATATAATAAAACTTCAATTAGATAGGGGTTGCTGAAAAAGTCTTTTCGTTAGGGCTAGGAGTCAGGAGTCAGGAGTCAGGAGTCAGAAGGAAGAATTAGAAGAAGAGAAGATAGTCTTGAATCTGGTCAAGTGATAGATTTTTGGTAGTTTTAACCCTTATTCCTTGCACCTGATTCATCCTTTTAACCTTCAAGTTCTTGATATATCTGAGTTTTAGGTTTATTAAGCAAGCCCTAGATATAGGTTTTTAAATTAATAAAAAGCTGATAATACTCAGATCCCCGATTCCTTTAAGAAGTCGGGGATCTATAAACCTTCAACCGTATTTCCTGTTGTGTTTTACTCCTGCCTCCTGCCTCCTGCCTCCTGCCTCCTGCCTCCTGACTCCTGACTCCTGACTCCTGACTCCTGACTCCTGCTATATTAATTATGTTGTCCTACCAGAGTTGTGGTTTTCCCTAAAACATCACATTTGTTAGCTACAACAATACAGATGTTGCTGAGGGCTTGTTGATAATTTTCTACATCATTTTCTTCAAGGGCAATTCTAGCGGCTGTTTGTAGATCTTCAATGGCTTGTATTTGACTTTGTTGATAATTATTTTCTCCATATTGTGCTAGTTCATAGTGAACCATGCCACGTTTGAGATAAACTTTTGATAATTGGGGATTTACATTTATTGCTTGATTAAAATCTGCGATCGCTTCTTTGTATTCGTTGGCATAATTGCTGCTGTATTGTCCAATTTGATAACGGACAAGACCACGTTGAAAATAAGCTTCTGCTTTATGTTGATTGAGTTTAATTGCTAAATTAAAATCAGCAATAGCTTTCTTGTATTCTTCTTGAGAATGAGGGCTATATTTAGAGAGTTGAAATCTCACAATACCTCTTCTAATATAAGCTTCTGCATCTCTATTATCTAGGCTGATAGCAGTGTTAAATTCCTTAATTGCTTGCTCATACACTTGATTGGGATCGATGCTATAATCGGCCAGCATATAATAAGCATTACCCCGGTTGACATAGGCTTTGACTTCTTGGGGATTAATTTCAATAGCTTGGCTATAGTCTTTTAATGCACCTTCATAATCGTTTAAATTATAGCGAGAATTACCTCTATTAATCAGGGTTTTGGCATTGGTAGGATCTTTTTGGATGGCAAAGCTGAAATTTCTAATAGCTTCTTGATAGTCTCGTTTTCGGTAAGCGGTATCACCTTCTTGATAGTAATCTGCAAAAGTTAAATTTTGAGTATTACTAAGGTGATTTTGTTGACGAGACATTATTGTTTGTTGGATGTAAGGATTTTGGGAGACAAAAGGACGAGTAAATTGAACTAATACATCTAAATATCCCAATAAACCAAAACCTAATAAAGAGAATATAATGGTGTATAACTTAGATTTGCTAAAAGGTTTTTTGGTAGAAAAACTATGAGTAATTCCTGGTTGCCGATGATGGACTTGAGCCGTGGGAATAGCTGGTTTTAGTGGACGGGAAGGCTGTTTTTGTTTGTATCGCTTTTTGGTTTTTTTGCGGGGTTTAAGATGGTCTTTAGAGGCGATCGCTCTGGGTGATGGAAATGGATCTCGTCCTCCTAACCGTAATGTACGTTCACACCAAGGACATTTTTCTAGATGATTACTGTAGCGATGTTGAGGATTGGTGCTACAAGTTACTAGATTTTCTTCCGCTTCTGCTAAAGCTGATAACCAAGTTTGGGCGCTAGGACGCAATTGTGGATTACTGTGACCATCTTCAAAACAACGCCGAAATAATTCTTGCAAGCTGGGATGAAGAATTTGCCAAGGTGGGGCGATGGGTGTAGGCAGGTATGGTACTTGCTGCTTTTTACTATAGGTAAAATGACCAGCCACGATTCTGGCTTCATAAGGTGGTGGATCTATTGCACCTTGAAAGATCCCGGCAAAGGGGTGTGTACCTTCCATTAATAGTTGAAATATCAGCACTGCTAACCCAAATAAATCATGGGAAATATCGCGATCGTACTGAGCAAAAGTTTTATTTTGTAGTTCTGGGGGAGTATAATCTGGTTTACCCACCGCACAGCGATAAATAATATTCTGTTTTGGGTCGCGCACTTGAAATGAATCGGTATCTACCAATGTCACCAGTGCCGTTTCGCTGACCAAAATATTAGACTCATTTACATCACCAACACAGTATTGACTAGCGTGTAAAGCTGTAAAAGCTGCTGCCAAATTCCGCGCTGTCCGCACTAAATATTGATAATTAAATAATGGACAGTTTTGACGGCGAATACCTGGATTGTAAAGATCCATTATTGGACGCATCCCCCGAATCCGGGGCATTAAAAAGCCGATTACTTTACCGCTACCATCTGCTGCTTGCAATAACTCTTGTGGCCAAGCAATAGAAATATGCCCTAAACTAGCTGTAGGGTTCTCTGGGGGGTTAGCGATCATCGTCTGGAGTTTTTGAGCGTAGGTCACTTTGGGCTGGTGATAGACCTTAGCCACCAAATTTGCATCTGATGGGACTGCATAGATACAAGCTTCACCACCACGACCCAAAGTGACCGTGAATTTGAGAATTTCCTGCTTGGGAAGACAACGTAGTACCTGCATAGTCGAATTACGATTAGGAGGATAAAAGGTTTAATTAGAATGCCCGTTTGATTTAAATGCAGCTAACACAAGTGTCAGGTCATCATCAGTGCGTTGGGTAATGCGATCCGATGATAAAAAATTCACTAATTGCTCTTTTGCTGTTGTGGGATCTTGGCTATTGGTGGCAAAATCAAATAAGGGTAAAAAGAAAGGTTTATGAGGTTCTCCTATAACCATATTCAAAGCCAGCATTTGTAGTCCATCGGTGAGAACACCAATATTTACTATATTTTCACGCCATAATTTAATTTGGGCTGTATCTATAGCATCAAGTGAAGTTAAAAAAGTCGTTTCATTGATATATTCACCGCTATTGGGTAGGGTAAGTGCCAGTAATTCACCCGCACTATTTTTACCCACAGCTAAACCATCACCTATTTGAGCTACAGCAGCGACCTTTGGCGTAGCGATCGCGATAATTAAGGTAGTAGCTAAATCATGGAACTGACTGGAACACTTAACCGCTTCATTTTCTACTGCTTTTCTGGCAGCTAATAGAGCATCCGCTAACAGGTTACTCAGCAAATCATCATCAGCTAAGGTGTCAGAGGTGATTTCTTGGATAGAAATATGCTCTATCACTGTTTCAGTGGCGATCGCTGCTCCTAATTTCCCCAAACTAGCTGAACCTGCACCATCCGCTACCGCTACCACCAACACATTATCCGGCAAAATTCGCCAGCGATGGGCATCCTGACAGGGTTGTTGAGTTTTTAAGTGGCTTGTACCACAGACAGAAGCGGCTACCGTCAGCCATTGGGAACTCTGTTTAAATCTGTTCATATATGTAAGAACTCAGGATTAGATATCTGGGGCTTGGGTTAGCGGGGGCGATGGCGTTACCGCCCGCCAGCTACGCGCATTTAATTGATAATTTCACCTATTCTCCAATCGGCAACTCAACTTAAATGCGGAACAGCCTACCCCAAAGGACTTAAAATTAAACAGATCCCCAGCCAATGGGCGGTAGTGCTACCTGATCATCCACTTTAGAATGAGATACCGCCGACATACTAGCTGATAGCCAGACGAACATTTCAATAAAGTTCAATCCTTCTAACTTCAGCGGAGTCCGCACAGATATTTGACTTAAACGGTTCATATTGGCATTTTCTACCCCTACGGTAAAAAAGGCAACACGTTTATTAGTCTCATCTCCCTGTAGACGCTGGGCGGCTTGCTCAATTACCTGGTCTAATTCCCCTTGGGGTTCACCATCCGTAATCATAAATACCCACGGACGGTAGTAAGCAACCCCATTTACCCGGTACTGAGATTTGCGCTCTTGAATAATATCTAACGCCTGATGAATCCCCGCCCCCATGGTGGTTAATCCCTGGGCTGTTAGAATTGGTGGATTGAATTGATCCGCAGTCACAAAATCTTGTACCACATTGACATGACTATCAAAAGTAATAATTGCTACTTCTACTCGTCTAGCTGCCAAAGAATTTTTGACTAACTCATCTTTAAAACTCAGCAACCCTTTATTTAATGCCTCAATCCGTTCCCCTTGCATCGAACCAGATGTATCTAGCAATAGCACACAAGGACAACGCGGTTCCGGGTTTTCTGCAAACTCTACAACTTCATCTAGTTTTAGTGTATCAATCATAACGTTTTGTGTTATGTTATAGTCCAAAGCTTGAATTGCCTTTTCAGTATATAGTTTCCGACGGTAACGTGATTACCAATATGGGATTTAACAGTAAATCATTTAATTTTGTTTCAAAAAATGATTTTTTACCATTTTGTCCTCATATTTAAACAATCTTCCATTATCGCCTATGGGTTTCCAGGGAACTAATTATAAAATTCCCCCAATTTTGGGTAAATTCCCAGATTAATTACCAATTACTCTGATTTTGTCAAAAAACAATACCGAATAAGCAATTAATCTGACTTGTAGTATATCCATGATGTTGGGCTAACAATCAGTAAATTATAGGAAAGTGTTAAAAATCAAAAATTACCACCTCTAAATCCTTACTATTCTTCCATGTTAACTGAAATATTCCGGGAAAAAATGTAAAAATATGCAAAATAATGGCACAATAACCCAAATATCCCCCACAGATTTATTAAGACAGTTCAGTAATTCTGACGTAAATGCTTGTTTACAGATATTAAGTAATTCTGTTGAATGGTTAATTTATATAGAGCAAGGTAAAATTATTTATGCGACCCATTCAGTAGAACCCTTTGATAGACTAGAACGGCATATCCGTCGTCTGAGTCAGCAAATTCCCTTATTAAGGAACGAAATTACTGTCCAGTTACGCTTGATGTTTGAACCTGATTTACTGAATCAATCAAGGGGAAATCCTCAGACTTTACCTTTGTTACCTCCCGAATATCAGGCTATTTGTTGGCTTGTTAGTCAAGAACATTTGACTTCTACACAAGCCGCATTACTGATTCAAGAATTAGTTAAAGAAGTAATTGAATCATTGCTGTTAATTCAAGAAGGTATTTATGAATTGACAGAACTACCTCCTAGTATACCCAAAATTTGCAAATTAGATGGAGAAATAATTATAGAACGCTGCCTAAAACGGTTACAATCTTGGCAGTTTTTCGCTCCTCAAATTATCTCACCCTATCAACGTCCATATTTATTAATGAAGGGTAATTTTTATGATAAAAAGCTCCCCGAATTACACCAAAATTTAACTTCTTGGATGAAGGGTTTTAGCTTGCGTCATCTGGCTGTAATTATGAATCAAGATGAAATACTCTTGGCTCAATCTTTATACCCACACATTAAGCAAGGTTCAATTATCTTACATGAAGCCGACCCTCCTTTTGATAAATTACCTCAAATTAATGTTGGTTTATCACATTTTTCTCAAAATGGTTTAGGAATCGCACCAAATAATAATATTTCTGTAGCAAATTTACCAGAAATTGCTGTTCTACCAACAGATAATCTCAACTCTGCTACTAAAACAGCCAAAAAAGTCTACAAAATTATTTCTGTAGATGATAGTCCAACTATTCTCAAACAAATTAGTCGCTGTTTAGAAGATGAAGCCTTTTCTTTAGTTGCTATTAATGAACCAGTGAAAGCGGTGATGTCTATTATAAGACATAAGCCAGATTTGATTCTATTAGATTTGAATATGGCAGGTATTGATGGTTATGAATTATGCCGAATTATCCGCAATAATTCCATGTTTAAGGAAATTCCGATTATTTTTGTCACAGGAAATAAGGGCATTGTCGATAAAGTAAAAGCGAGACTGGTAGGTGCATCTGGTTATTTAACCAAACCTTTTAATCGAACTGAGTTACTAAAAATGATTTTTAGTCATTTGGCGTAAGTACAAAAAAAGGGAACAGGGAACAGTAATAATTTAGGACTTACGCACTATACAAATTAGACATAATCTACATCAACCAAAATTAATCATTTCCAGCTTTTTTAATGAAATAAGGTGCGTTATAAACTTAAATATGAGTTACGCATTGACAGAATCTATTAAATAAGCATTATCAATTATATCTCTTGTAGGGTGCGTCAGACCCGATAATTGAGCATCTAACAGACTTCCTCTATCTGACGCACCGTATTAATAACGTAAGTTGCTAGTTAGATGAAATAAGGTGCGTCAGAAACTTAAAATTAGTGATTTTAGTCTAAATTGTTCCGTCTGACGCACCCTACAGACTACAAAATATCCGAGAAATTAATAACTAGCAACTTGAGTTAAACCAGCTAGATAATTCTTCCTGTTTCGCAAGAACGAAAAACTTGGTTAGCAGTCAATATTAATTCAGGAAATGTAATAGAAACAATACAGTCATCATCCCGAAAAAATTTACTCTGATAAACTCCATTAACTAGCCAATAAACAAAAATTGTTGGTACTTTGGGATAACCAAGAACTTTTCTTGAACCTTGGGCTAGATAATCAACAATCCAATATTCAGAAATACCCAAGCGTTGATATTCATCTAGTTTATCTTCATAGTCATCTTCCCAATTAGTTGAAACTACTTCTACAGCTAATTGAATAGGAGATGTAAATGCGGCATAATCAGCTAAATTTGCTCTCCACATTGCCCCATTTACGACACTAATATCAGGTTTCCGTCCCTGTTCTTCTCCTTTGGCAGTCGATGTTCTAATTTTAATGTCATTTCCAATAATATAATCAAGTTGTAGTCGCTCAGATTCGCGATCAAATGATCTGATTAAAGCATATTGAATATTTTTGTGCGATCGCGTTAAATCCATTTCAATTATTTTACCATTAATTAATTCACAAATAGAGTCATTGGGGTATTTTTCTAAAAACTCACTAAATGTTAACTTTTTCGGAGTGGTAATTACTCCAGCTTGTGATTTAATGCTCATTTAATTTACCTAATCCTAAATTAATTATATACCAATATTACCAAGAACCCTGATTTTTCAAAACCTCATTTCTCTGTGAACTCTGTGCCTCTGTGGTTTGTTTTTCTGTGACTTGTGCGTAAGTCCTACTTCTTAAAGAGTTCGGGTAACTAGCATTAAGATGATTCTATGATTCAACAATTAGACTAGGAGAGGTAAGCACAAAAACATCTCTAGTTCCCAAATCAGGAACTTGGGGTTTTATTGGTGTGGTAAAATGAAAAAATTCATGATCATTCACTATCACTAATTCTCCTGGTTGGAGGATTTTATTAAAAACTGGTTTTTCCTTTTTAGCAGCGTATAAATGAGTTTCACCACCTTGAATATTATCTCTAGCTACAGAAAAAATACCGATAAAATCAGTTCCATCTTGATGAATACCTTCTGGTGCTGGATTACCTAAATTATTTGGTGAACAAGTAGTTCTGATTTGATGTACACCAATTTCTGCTTCTGGGTGCAGTTTACAAGAATCACTAAAGGCTAAAATCAGCTTTTGAAAACTATCTTGTTCTATCAGAGAATTTTCTAATTCAGCAAACTCTCTTTTAACATCACCTGACAACGGATTATATTCTTGACCTTGATAGAGATATCCATGAGGTAATTTGATCAATTTATCCCCAGATACTACAAACCGTGATAGTCTTCTTGAACGATATTTACCCTGAATATGAGGATCTATAGGTAAATTATTAAAAAATGGCTGGAGACTTTGATTATTAATTGAGTTTACCTTTTTTAAGGTAAATAGAAAGGCATATTCTAACTCTGTCGAATGTAAAAGTTTTTGCATAGGATTTACCTCCTTGCATTTTGATATCCTCCCCCGTTTGTTTGGCTAGGAGGCTTGTAATTATAGTATATGTCACTTATTTTTACAGTGTCGTAAATTTGACTACAAAAAGCTTTATTTTTTCCTAAAAAAGTAGCTGTGTACGGATTTTTTGGAAATATCAAAAATTAGCAGCAATATTACGGTATAGTTACAAGCGAATAAAAAGCAAGCAAAAAGTTACGATGAATTTATTATATAGTTATCCCGAATTATACCCTGGGATTTTACTCAAACGCTACAAACGGTTTTTTGCGGATGTTGAATTAGCATCTGGGGAAGTAGTAACAGCACATTGTCCTAATACCGGGCCAATGACGGGAGTTTCAACTATTGGTAGTGCGGTACAGGTTTCTCGAAGTGATAATCCTCAACGTAAATTGGCTTATACCTTAGAGTTAATTCAAGTACATGATCATCAACCGACCTGGGTAGGTGTGAATACTGCTTTACCTAATCGGGTGGTAAAAATGGCTTTAGAACAGCATTTATTCCCAGAATTGGGTGAATATAGCCAAGTTAAGGGTGAGGTAGTTTATGGACAAGATCGAAAAAGTCGGGTGGATTTTTATTTGACAGGAAGTGAACAGCAACGGCCGATTTATTTAGAAGTAAAAAATACAACTTGGACAGAGGGAACGGTGGCACTGTTTCCCGACACAGAAACGACGAGAGGACAAAAGCATTTACGGGAATTAATGGCGCTTCTGCCGGAAAATCGAGGGGTTATGTTGTATTTTATCAATCGGGGTGATTGCCTAGAGTTTGCCCCTGGGGATAGTAAAGATCCAGTATATGGTAAGTTATTACGGGAAGCGATCGCTATGGGTTTAGAAGTTTTACCTTGTAAATTCGAGGTATCCCCAGCAGGTATTTGTTATTTAGGTTTAGCAGCACTCAAAATCTGATAGTATTACCAACATATTCAAACTAACTTTATATTAAATACCGAGAAAATACTCATGGTAAACACATTTTTCCCACCCCTAAAGACTGACACAACATACCATCCTCCTTCTACCTTAGTTGTCATTGATTCAGCCGTCAAAGACTATCAGATACTAGCTAATGGCATCTTACCCACAGCCCAAGTAATTGTCCTCAACAAAGACGAAGACGGCATCAACCAAATTAGCAAGATCCTTTCCCAGCAACCAGTTCACAGTCTGCAAATTATTTCCCACGGTAACGTCGGCAGTTTACAGCTAGGTAGTAGTCAACTAAATTTAGAGAATATTGCTAGTTATCATCACCAATTACAGCAATGGAAAACCGCAGAGATACTTCTATATAGTTGTCAAGTGGCAGCAGGGGAAAGAGGAAAAACCTTTCTTCAACACCTACACTTACTAACCAGTGCAAATATAGCCGCATCAGCAGAGAAAATTGGTAATATTAAATTAGGGGGAAACTGGGAATTAGGAGTAAAAATTGGGCAAATATCCTCAACTCTGGCCATACTTCCAGAAGTGGCAGCAGGTTATCCTGGTATTCTAGTGACTTTTGGCACTCCTGATGATTTTAATGTGGGACTGTTTCCCTATTCTATCGTAGCGGGAGACTTCAACGGTGACGGTAAACTAGATTTAGTTGCCGCAAACAGTTCCGAAAACAATGTTTCCGTTTTATTAGGGGACGGGACAGGCAACTTTAACCCCGCGATTAATTTTAATGTAGGCAGTAGTCCCTTATCTGTCACACTGGGAGACTTCAACGGTGACGGAAACCTAGACTTAGCTACAGCTAACTCTGATAATGACAATGTTTCCATCCTGTTAGGAGACGGGACAGGCAACTTTAATAATACTACTAATTTTAATGCCGGTCGTAATCCCTATTCTATAGCTGCTGGAGACTTCAACGGTGACGGCAACTTGGACTTAGTTACCGCAAATTCTGACACCAGTAATAACACTTCAGTTCTTTTAGGTGATGGTGCAGGAGGGTTTGGTAGTCCAAGTAACTTTGCTGTGGGTATTTTTCCCCGTTACGTGGCAGTAGACGACTTCAATAGTGACGGCAACCTGGACTTAGTTACGGCAAACCGAGACAGTAATGATATTTCAGTGTTATTGGGAAATGGTGCTGGGGGGTTCGGCACTGCCACTAACTTTAATGTAGGGAGTAACCCTTTTGGTGTTGCTATTGCAGACTTCAACGGTGACGGCAACGTAGATTTAGGAGTAGCGAATAGTGCCGACAACAATATTTCAGTGCTATTGGGAGATGGTAGTGGGGGTTTCGGGAATGCTACTAACTTTAATGTAGGCAATACGCCCTTTGCTGTCAAACCAGCAGACTTCAACAATGACGGCAAGATAGATTTGGTAGTAGCAAATTTTGCTGGAAATGATATCTCGGTGTTGTTGGGGGACGGTACAGGCAGCTTTGGTAATGAGAGTAAGTTTGTTGTGGGAAGTAGTCCCATTTCTCTAAAAGTCGCAGATTTCAATGTAGATGGCAAGTTGGATGTGGCAGTGGCCAATGCTGATGGTAATAATATCTCTGTGCTGCTTAATACTACTCCCTCGATCACCATTACTGCTGGTGGAAACTCCACGGAAGGGGGAGTTAATGGCAGTTTTAATATTACTTTAGATACTCCTGCCCCAGTTGGTGGTTTAATAGTTAACTTCGATATTAGTGGTAGCACTGCTACCGATACCACCGACTACTCTCTCACAACAGGGACGAATATTACCAATATTAGCACTTCTAGCTTTACCATTGCGGCTGGATTTACAACAGCGACTTTAAATGTAGAAGCGGTACTTGATACAATTTTAGATGACAACGAAACTGTCCAAATTAATATCTTATCGGGAAGTGATTATGTTCTCAGCGACAATTCGAGCGCCAGTTTAATAATTATAGACAAAAAAAATGAATCGCCAGCGATCGCAGTTCCCTCAACTCAAACCGTCAACGAAGACACAAATTTAATCCTAACTGGTATCAATATTACAGACGCAGATGTTGGAACTGGTAGTCTACAAGTTAGTCTGAGTGCAACTAACGGGACAATCAATCTCAGTGATACAACTGGATTAACTTTTAACAGTGGTAGCAATAACAGCAAAACCATGACCTTTACCGGGTCATTAACAGATATTAATATAGCGATCGATGATCTAGTTTATCTGGGTGATTTAAACTTTAATGGCAGCGATACAGTCAGTATAAGTGTTGACGATCTAGGAAATACAGGTTCAGGTGGATCACTAACCGATACTCAGAACATTCCTATCATAATTAATGCCGTCAACGATGCACCAACAGATTTAATATTAAGTTCAACCAGTGTTGATGAAAATGTTGTAGCAAACACTGTTATTGGGACATTTTCTAATACAGATTCAGACACAAGTGACACCTTCACTTACAGC
>NZ_JAYGHC010000003.1:149299-173539 GCF_034932285.1 Cronbergia sp. UHCC 0137 | reverse complement strand
TAAATATTTTGAGTTTTGAGCCAAACTGGAGAGTTCTAATGTATACTAAAAACGGTTGGGACATGGACTTTTCCAAAATTACGAAAAACCCAGATTTGTAAGGATTTAGCAATGCTAAATCCTTACCCACAGAATCAAATGATTAAGCCGTGTTTAGTATAGATCGCATTGTAATTAATAGATAGCTATTATTTGCAAAGTAAATCTTTCGGTAAACTTTCTGGATGTAACCAAATAGCTTTCAATGAATCTCCTTCAACTACCGCAAGAATACTAGAGACAAATTCAACTGCGATCGCAGCGGGAGAATAATTTGTTTCTCCTACACATACCCAACCAGTAGTTGAATTAAATGAAACTCTCCACTCTCCGTATTCTGCTAACCTTTCTGAAACACCTGGAATGATATTATCTAATTCAACAAATAAACAGCCTTGTAAATAGTTCGGAGGGGCAATATCATCACACTTCCAATCAAAATATGGGCAATAACCAAACACCTCTACAACACGGCCATATTCATCAATTACTATTTGTAATGTGTCAATCACTACAGATGTAATGCCTGATTTTGATGGAGGCAAAAAATTGAATGCATAATCTTCTAGAACGTAAAGAAGTTCTCCATAAATTATGTTTTCTAATATGGATGTTCGGAATTTCATGATTTTTTAGTATTTTTATCAACAACAAACTCCTAAGTTCCTTCTGAACCTCGAAAACTTCCAGAAACATCTGCTGCATTTACTTTCTCCAAACCAAAAAACAAGATACCTTTCTGAATATAAAACTACCCAGTAATTGTTCCTGTCAAAGGTGAACTAGCACTCGCGTAATCTTTCATTGGCATTCTTCCTGCTAAATAAGCCATGCGACCGGCTACGGTGGCTAAATTCATCGCATACGCCATTCCTGGGGCATTCTGGGCTAGAGCGATCGCACTATTAATTAACAACGCATCTGCCCCCAATTCCATCGCCTGGGCAGCCTCAGAAGGCGCACCAATACCAGCATCTACTACCACTGGAACTTTCGCATTTTCAATAATAATTTGAATATTGGCGGTAGTTTTTAACCCCTGTCCAGAACCGATGGGTGCGGCTAAAGGCATCACTGTAGCACAACCCACTTCTTCTAAACGCTTGGCTAACATCGGATCAGCATTAATATAAGGCAAAACCGCAAAACCTTCTTTTACTAACTGTTCTGCTGCTTGCAAAGTACCAATAGGATCTGGTAATAAATATTTTGTGTCAGGTATGACTTCTAATTTGACAAAATTATTATCTTCCTGTCCCAAAAGTTTCGCCATTTCTCTACCCAACCGTGCCACCCGAATCGCTTCTTCTCCGGTTTGACAACCGGCTGTATTCGGTAACATCCAAATTTTATTCCAATCTAAAGCTTCTGCCAAACCTTCATGTCCTGCGGCTTTAGTTTGGACTCGTCGCACTGCTACAGTCACAATTTGACAACCACTAGCAGCGATACTTTGCTGCATTTCTTCAATGCTGCGATATTTACCTGTTCCCGTCATCAACCGAGATTGAAAGGCTTTCCCCGCAATAATTAATTCAGAATCTTTAATTGTGAGTTTTGGGTTGCTGTATCCGTTAGTGAAATTCGCCGAATGAGTGAACATGAGTGTTGTGGTAGAAGACTTGGCTTGAAAGCGTAAATAATTAAAATCAGCGAGGAGAGGATCTGGCTTTTGTTCGCAAATTAAATCAGCGATTAAGGCTGCTGTGACTGGTGCAAGTAAAATGCCATTACGATAATGACCAGTAGCCAAAGTTAAATTATGACAGTGGCTATGTCCCAAAATTGGTAATTCGTCGGGGGTAGCAGGGCGAAATCCCCACCATAACTCTTGAATGGGATAATTTTGTAATGTGGGATAGAGACGAATAGCTGCTTGGAGGAGGTTTTGAATCCCGCTTGGGGTATTTTGGGGAGTGAAACCTACATCTTCACTGGTTGCACCAATAATAATAGAATGTTCGCTGCCGTTTCGCCGGGGGACGATGTAAATATCTTGTCCGAACAAAACCCTTGTTAAAGGCAGTTCTGGGGGAAATTCTGGTACTCTCACCTTCAGCATTTGTCCTTTGCGGGGACGCACTGGTAAGGGTAATAATTCATTTGCCCAAGCGCCAGTGGTTAAAATATAGTGATCAGCCCTAAGTAAGCCAATATTGGTTTGTAGTCCGATCGCTTGCCCTTGTTGTTGAGCGATCGCTTCTACAGTCACCCCATCCTTAAATTCTACACCTAAACACTCAGCCGCACTCAGCAAAACTTTGGCTAAAGCCCGATTATCAACTTGCCCATCTTCAGGATACCACCAACCCCCAACTACATCTGTTCCCAGTCCTGGTTGATATTCTCTAATTGCTGATTTGTCAAGCCAGTAAGCAGGGGATGGGTAATTGGTGATTGGTGATTGGTAATGGGTGATTGGTGATTGGTGATTGGTGATAAAAAATTTATTCTTCTCTCCCCCTGCTTCCCCTGCTTCCCCTGCTTCCCTGCCCCCTGCCCCCTGCCCCCTGCCCCCTGCCTCTAAAACAGGTGCTAAAATCCCACAAGGCCAATAACCTGTATTTAAACCTGTTAATGCTTCTAATTTGCCTATCCACTCTGGATATAAGGCACGCGATCGCCTACATAAAGATAGCATAGACTGATTAGAAATATTTTCTGCATCAGGGGCTAACATACCCGCCGCCGCATGGGTAGCAGCAGCACCAAAGTCACGACAAAGCACGGTGACATTTGCCCCGCGCCCTTTGAGTTCGATCGCGATCGCTAAACCAATAATGCCGCCACCAATAATTAAAACATCATTCATTACTTAGCAAACAATATAGCCGTTTTTAGTTAGACGAAATACATTATAGCCCCCTCCTCGCTTGCCCCTAACCGTAAACCAAGGAAAGATGAAACACATTATAGCCCCCTCCTCGCTTGCGGGGAGGGGGTTGGGGGTGGGGTTCTTCAATCCTTAATGGTAAAAGCTACCACAAAGCGCGAATAGGCTGTTTATTCTGACTACTACTGGAACTGCTTTCTACTCCTGAATTATCTGTATTGCTTATATCTTCTGTATTTTGAGCAGTAGAGGTTGACCCAGTAGAAGCATTATTTTGAGCGACACTCCTGCGGTTTTCATCTGTTAGATCATCATTTCCAGAAACATCTAGATCATTTTGAGTATTTGTTTGTGGATCATTTCCGGTGGCAGAGCTATTAACATTAATATTAGCTGGCAAAACTTCAGACGCTCTGCGGCCAGACGGAACGTTGGCTGTTTGTTGTCTTGGCATCGGGAAATTAATGCCAATCAACGTACCCAACAAAATCGCCACGCCTCCAGCCATCAGAATTAAGGGTGTCCATCTACCCATCTTGATTTATCTCCTTTTTAACCTTCTGGTGTCCACACTAATTAAAAACCTTCGCCCCAAAATCCATCTTTATCCCACTTTTACACCCCTTCAAATCTCCATCTGACAAGCTAAAAGCAAGTCTGATGTAGGACAATGAAGAGGAAGCGATCGCCCCGTTTTGTCAAACCAATTCCAACTTTTTTGGGGCTGCTGACATTTCGCCTTCTACCTTAACCGCACAAGTACCGCAACTGCCAAGATTGCTGTTAAGGAGGTAAATACTATTTTTTTAGTAACTCCCTCAGTAGATTTACTTTGTTGAGAGAGGGAACAGGGATCAGGGAACAGAAAAACCAGTTGTGTAATTAATTCTGTCTCATGACTTATCTCCTGCCTCCTGCCTCTGATCTAGCACCTTGGGCATATTTTAAATTACCAAACTAGCTTTTGGTTGTATATTGGCACATCACCTCGAAAATTGTCTTTTAAGTCTTACTCCTATGACCATAAATTCCTCAAATTCCTCCCCCCAACTTTGGCTTTATGACACCACTTTACGAGATGGTACTCAAAGGGAAGGGCTTTCACTATCCATTGAAGATAAGTTACGCATTGCTCATAGACTCGATCAATTAGGGATTCCCTTTATTGAAGGAGGCTGGCCTGGTGCTAATCCTAAAGATGTACAATTCTTCTGGCAACTTCAAGAAAATCCGCTCAAACAAGCAGAAGTGGTGGCTTTTTGTTCAACCCGTCGTCCTCAAACTAAAGCGGCTGATGAAGCCATGCTGCAAGCGATTTTGGCGGCTGGTACTCGCTGGGTAACAATTTTTGGCAAATCTTGGGATTTACACGTTACAGCCGGTCTCAAGACCACTCTAGAAGAAAACTTAGCGATGATTGGCGAGACGATTGAGTATCTCCGTTCTCAAGGACGGCGAATCATCTACGATGCTGAACATTGGTTTGATGGTTATAAGCAAAATCCTAATTATGCTTTACAAACGTTAAAGGTTGCAGTATCAGCAGGGGCTGAATGGTTAGTTTTATGTGATACCAATGGCGGCACTTTACCCCAGGAAATTACTAAAATTGTCCAGGATGTAGTTGCAGAAAACCAAGGAACATCACCAATTCCCCAAATCGGCATCCACACTCACAATGATTCAGATTTGGCGGTAGCTAATGCTTTGGCGGCTGTCATGGCAGGGGCAAACATGGTACAAGGTACAATTAACGGCTATGGTGAACGTTGTGGCAATGCTAACCTCTGTTCTCTAATTCCCAATTTACAATTAAAGTTGGGTTATAGTTGTATTGCTGAACACCAGCTAAATCAACTTACAGAAGCTAGTCGTTTTGTCAGTGAGGTGGTAAATCTTGCCCCAGATGAACACGCGGCTTTTGTCGGACGTTCTGCTTTTGCCCATAAGGGTGGTATTCATGTTTCAGCCGTGGAACGTAATCCTTTGACTTATGAACACATTCAGCCGGAACAGGTGGGGAATAGTCGGCGAATTGTGATTTCTGAACAGTCTGGATTGAGTAATGTGTTAGCAAAAGCTCGGTCTTTTGGGATTGAATTAGATAAGGATCAACCCCAAGCTAGACTAATTCTCCAACGGATGAAGGAATTGGAAAATGCTGGATATCAATTTGAAGCAGCAGAGGCCAGTTTTGTGCTTTTGATATATGAGGCGTTGGGCGATCGCCGTGTGTTTTTTGAGGTGAAGGGTTTTCAAGTACACTGTGACCTGATTGAAGGTAAGGAAACTACTAATTCTTTGGCGACGATTAAAGTAGCTGTTAATGGTAAAAATATTCTCGAAGCAGCAGAAGGTAATGGACCCGTAGCAGCTTTGGATGCCGCTTTGCGTAAGGCTTTGGTCAATTTTTACCCCCAAATCGCTACCTTTGAGTTAACCGATTACAAAGTTCGGATTCTTAATGGTAATACGGGTACGGCAGCTAATACCCGCGTCTTGGTAGAGTCACGCAATGCCCAAGAACGCTGGACGACTATTGCAGTTTCTCCCAATATTTTAGAGGCTTCTTATCAAGCGGTGGTTGAGGGGTTGGAATATGGTTTATTGTTGCACTCTCAAACAGAGAGTCAGAAGCTAGGGAATAAATTCCCTGTATGATAGCTAAAGTCGGTTTTAACCGACTATTATAGGAGTTATGTATTGACAAAACCTATTAAATAAGGCAATACCTTGTCCAAATCGAAAATCAAAAAAAGTGTTGATTTGTAGGTTGGGTTGACGTAAGGAAACCCAACAAATGCGTCGGGTTGCGCTGTCGCTTAACTCAACCTACAAAAAATGGACAAGGTATTGATAAGGATGATAGATTTCATCTCTTGTAGGGTGCGTCAGACCCGATAATTTAGCAAACAACAGATTTTTTGTATCTGACGCACCGCACTGATTTAAGGATCTTGGTTCTCGGTTATTGTTTTGGTGTATGACAAGAAACCTCAAACAAAGTTTGACACCTTATTAAATCCAGGATTATAAGTGAAGTCAGGTGCGTCAGAATCTGAAAGTTAGTGATTTTAGTCTAAATTATTCTGTCTGACGCACCCTACAGACTACAAAATAAAGCCTGAAACTAGGCAATTTCGTTTATATATATCATCTGCATTTTGTACAGTGTGTAAGTCCTATATTATCAAATTCCAGTTAAAATAAAAACCATACCCTAGTTTTAGGAAAACTCACGATGACAGTTACTATTGCTAAATGGAGTTTAGACGACTATCATCAGATGATTGAAATTGGCCTTTTAGCTGGTCGTCAAGTTGAACTACTAAATGGAGAAATTATCAACATGGCACCGGAGGGACCAGAACACGCGCAAATTAATACTGATTCTGCTGAATATTTGCGGGAGTTACTCGGTTCAAAAGCACTGGTAAGAGACGCAAAACCTATTACAATAACTAACAGTAATTCAGAACCGGAACCAGATTTAGCAATAGTTGAACCACAGCGTACTATTTATCGCAGTCACCATCCTTATCCTGAAAATATATTTTGGTTAATCGAATATTCTAAAACTACTCTAACTAAAGATTTAGAGATAAAACGTAAAACATACTCTGCTGCATTAATTAATGAGTATTGGGTCGTAGACTTAAAAAATCAACAATTAAAAGTGTTTCGAGAACCAATAAATGGTAATTATTCTAGAGAATTAACCTATACTTTCGGTGAAATATCTCCCTTAGCATTTCCAGAAGTTAAAATTTCTATTCAACGTTTATTACAAGGATTTTAACAATACAGCACTTCGTATTTATCAAAAATATTGCTTAAAAAAATCTCATCAGATCAAGTAAAGATCCGGTAAAATATAAAATTAAACATCCTAATCTAACTATCAGGAAAGGGATTTTTTTAGTGATAAAGTTAGATTGTTTGAGTCCATTACCAATGATAGGCGTTAATTCTTGACGAGTGAGAGATTGAACAATACTTAAACCCAATGACTGACAGGAAATGATTTTAGCATATCCAGCGTTTAAGTAGGAAATATATTTTGATCTTCCCACAACATAAGCTTGGAAAAAAGGTAAACTTAAAGTGTTAATATAGCGACGTGCTTGGTCAGCATCACCAACCATTTGGGTCGGTAGGGGTACTTGTTGAGTGCGAGAACTACTATTGCCAATAGTCGAAAAGTGAGTACCACCAATCATCATCACCAGATATTTTTGCGGGTGAGTAACCCAAGAAAAAGGTAAAATTTGTTCAGACAATGCTGGTGCAACTGTATCTTCGCTACTACCAACTATCATCACGGGAATTTTAACTTGACTTATACCAGTTTTGCCAAAAATAGAACTGGTAATAGGATTAACAGCGATCGCTGCCTTGACTCGCTTATCTCCTAGTTTATCATATTTTCTAGATTTATTTTTCAATTCCAACGCCTGACATTGCAGCAATAAAGACATATTCCAGGTATTTTGTAGTGCTGTTGGTTGACAATCTTGCTCTAATTGCTGAAAATTAATTTTTGCCCCAGCTAAAGCTAAAGCTGTATAACCCCCCAGGGATTGACCAAATACCCCCACCTGTTGTAAATTTAGTCTTCCTCGAAACCGCACATCAGACTGTTGTTTTTTCTCTAATTGATTCAAAATAAACTTGATATCCAACGGTCGGTCTATAAATTCATTTGGTGCAGATACTTGGATCATGCTACCGTGAGATACTGGTGTATTCGCCAAACTATTCTTAGGGGGATGATTGGGAACAATTACCCCAAACCCGTGACCAACTAAATGATTGGCTAAATAACGAAAATTACTGCTATCTAAACCCAAACCGTGAGAAATGACAATTACAGGCGCAGGAGTTTGGACATCAGGAACATAAACATCTGTCAATAATAACCGATTGCGTGTCCAGTCAGATAACTTAATTGTGTACTTTTGTGATCTAAACTTGCCACCAGCGTCTAAATCTGGTAAGCGAGATAAATTTTCCAGAGAAATAGTAGTAGCTTCTATATTTGATTTTTGCATAACCAGAGCGATCGCTTGATTAGTCTCCCTGATCAATTTTTCTACTTCCCCAATTATTTCTAGACTATGCGCTAAATCAATACGAATAATACTTCCAGGATACTTGCGTAGCAAACTTAATAATGTTAAACCCTCCGGTTCACCAGCAGCCGAAATCATTGCTGTTCGTAAAACACGAAACTCTGATTCTAGTTGACTAGATTTAGTTTTAATTAATTCTGCTAACCGACGTAACAGAAATTCTCCTTGCTGTGTATAGAGAAACTGTGCAGCGACTTTTGGACTAACTTTTACAGGTTCAAGTAAAATCTGCCGTAATTCTTGGAGTTTTTGTTGTGGAAAATATGGCTCATAAATTGCCAAATCACCATCCATGACACCCGTTTTTACATACTTTTCTAAAGTAGTAACTGGAATAGAAAAACCTAAAGCAGAATAAGAAGCATAAATTCCTTCTGCGGCCATTACAGGATTACTAATTCCCATTATAGGCAGCAGTATTATCAGAACCAGTAGTAGAGAATTTCTTCTGAAGCTTCTGCACCAATTACCAAACAAACTATTCATCGCTCAACTTTTTCAATGATATTGTTTTGCGAGGCGTTGATTTTGGTAGTTATTGCCACACCTGATTAATTTAATTATTGCGAGCAGCCTCGATTTTATTGATTTTTTGAATTGATTTTCTCTTGAACACAAAATCAAAACTTCAATGCCACAAAGCCAAACGAATTATTATTAACTCATAATTCGCAATCATACGAATTATTAATTTGCTTGACTTGAATAACCTGCATTTCCTTCAAAATCATAACAAATCGAGAATAAAAAAACCTCAGTATTGATGATGTTAAATTAGATTTTAAATCAACCAGTTACAGGTAAATAAAAATGCCCATTAATTAGATCGTTTTAAGGCGATCGCTACTGAACCTCCGACAACTAGAAATGCACCAAAAATTCCTGTTAATGTTAAATGTTCCTTGGGTATGAGAGTGGTATAAAACTCCGAAAATAACCAACCTGATATCAAAGTAATAATCGGGGCTAAAGCTAATACCGCGCCTACCCTTGAAGCTTCCCAGTGTTCTAAAGATTCTGCAAAAGCACCATAGGCGATTAAAGTATTTAAAGCGCAAAATATCAAAATACCTAAATAGAAATGATCAAGAGCAAAAATTGTATTTATCTTGGCAAAAGGTGTGAATAATAAAGCACATCCACCATAAATTACCAGCATAATACTCGTAGAAGATAAAGATTGTAATAACTGCTTTTGTGCCAAAGCATAAATAGCCCATGCTACTGCTCCTAATACAATCAATCCACTGCCAAATAAATATTGCCCTTCTGCTGTAGTTAAATTGTATAACTGGCTATGAAAAAACAAAGCAAATCCTAGAGTTAATACACTTACACCGAGCCATTGATGCCAAGTATAACGTTCTTTAAAAATTACTAAACCCCCAAAACCCAATAAAACAGGAGATAGTTGAATTATCACCTCAGCAGTTGTTGGTGCTGTCAAGGCTAGACCTTGCATAAAAAAGAAGTAATTGCTCGCCAAAAATAGAGTAGCGATCGCTAACAATTTCCAAGAACTAGAACATAATTGTTCTATAGTAGGTAATTTTTTCACTCCAACTAAATAAATTACCAGTAATACAAACGACATAAAAAAGCGAAACCAAATTACCGTGTAAACGTCTAGCACTTGCAGTACCAACGTCAAACCAATAGGTAGAACACCCCAAAGAAGAAGTGTCACCAACGATAAACCGAATCCTAACCGCCAGCGACCTGAAGTTTGATGTATCATTAATCTAAAATTAAATGGAATAAATCACAATACAATAGACATCTCCAGAAAGGAATGTAGAGCCAAGAATCCTTGTATCAAGAATGTCTCTACAAGAGTTTTAGGAAGCACAAATTTAATTTTCACCAGATATCTAATACAATATTCTAATTTTTTCACATAAATATGTTTGCATACCTACTTATCTGTACCAAAGTCAAAAATTGATTACTTTAACTACTTCAAGCTCTTTATTACTGAGTCCGGGTAAGTTTCAAAAGAAATCAAATCAGTCTTCCAAAGAGACATCGTTAATACTCATCCTTCCTTCTCCTCCAATCTTTTGGTCGGGCATCTTAACAATTATACGACGGGTGCGAACTGACAAAAGCCCTCCGAGTATCCAAGAAACAGGATCGCTAGTCACAAAGCAAAGCGTAAAACATTGGACATTTAAAAACAAAAAACCCCGACTCCTTTAAGGAATCTGGGTTCTAAAAAATATTTAATTAGTCTAAATAATCCCCTGTTGCAAAACCCGAACTTGCTCAATAGATAATTCAGTAACCTGAGCAACTTGTTCTAAACTCATACCAATTCTCAACAAATTTAAAGCTACCTTTCTTGCTGTTTCAGCCTTCCTTCAGCCTTACCTTTAGCTTCACCTTCCTCAAGAATTTCTTGATAAATGACTGATTCGCGCATCATCTCACTCCTAAATATCTTGTTAATTAGACCTCTTGCAGAATTGATTTTGTGTTATAATATTTGATTTTTTTAATTTTAATTGGGTGAGATAACTAAAAAGATTGATACCTGGGGTATTTGTAGCGATAGTTGTAATCGCGGAACGTCTGACAGAAAAAACATCACCAAAAAAAAGATAAAATCAAATTATGTGCATTATCAAAATCTGAGGTGATGAAAAAATGAACTATAAATCCATCCAAAAACTAAAACCAAGAGCATTTAAGTGCCGCTTTGGAGTGAGAAGAAAGACTTTTAAGAAAATGTTTAAAACTCTAAAAGAATTTCAAACGATTAACAAAAAGAACCAACGTGGAGCGAAACCTGTACTTATGATTGAGGAACAAGTTTTAGTTACGTTAGAATATTGGCGAGAGTACCGAACTTATTTTCATATTGCAACAAGTTGGGGAGTATCAGAATCAACACTTCGACAAGCTCAGTGACCGCTGTTTGTCGCATTGTTCATCGCATAGAATCAGAACTAATGCAGTCAAGAGTGTTTAGGTTACCTGGTAAAAAAGCCTTGCTCAAAGGTGGTTTGAGCCAACCTGAAGTGGTGGTAATGGATGTAACTAACGCTTCAATATAGCATAAAAGTAATTTTGCAAGAGGTCTATTGTAAAAAACCTACACTTGTTAGTCCTGCCTCCTGACTGTGGTATCATTAAACAGCAGCAGAGAATCGACGAGAACTGGAAAAAATGCGCGGCGAATTGAATATATGGCAGTGGTTTCGCCGGCAATAAATGATTTAGACGATTTCTAATTCATTTTCGCGTAAATGAGCCTTAAATTTTTTAGTAAACTGGACTACCAGAGGAAAATTAGCACTAACAGGTCTGCCGTGCCATTCGGTAGCAATAGCTGCAATTTCTCCTTCTGTACCTTTGATATCAAAAGCCTGTCCACGATGCTCAGGATGATGATATACTACCACCGACTCTTTAACACGTACCCGAACTCCAACTTTCATCGGATCATTGGCATTTAATTTTTGATCTTCCACAACCATCTCCACAGCTACTCTTCACCGAAATTTACTTTTTTACAAAAATCAAGCCAGATTATTGGGAAAAATATTGTTTTTCCTATTTATTGACAGCAATCAATCAAAAAAAACTGAATAGGGGACTTAATCTCAAGAAAAGCCCACTTATTCTGTCTGTATGCTTGAAAGCCAAACAATATTCTACAATAAGATAGACTTCCTATTCTTCCGTAAAATTGATTGCTGAGTAACTAAACTTGCTTCACAGCGAATTTTTAATTGCGTGGTGAACATACTCCCGGAAATTGGCGACACATCTGATTGAAAGATTGGGGGTTTAGTTGTCTCCAAGCCAATACACCCAGACTTGTACCCCCCAGCAGCAGCACTAATAATCCTGCAACCATCACCAACATTTTAGCTGGACTTGCTTTTGGTAGTGGAACTGGTTCTAGTTCTGTTGACAAATCTAAATTTAGTAATGCTTGAGAACTTGCGGCTAAAGATAAAACTGGGGTAGCTTCTATGGCTGATGTTGTTAATTCTGGGATTGTTGTGGCTAACTCCTCAGAGGTGCTAACTGCTAAAGCCAATGGGGTTGGAGTTATGGGTACTAAAGAGGCTTTTGAAGTTCGGTACAAAGTCAGAACAACTGATATGTTATCTGTACCATTTTTTTCTTTGACTAACTCAATCCAGTTATAAACAGCATCCTCTAGTGATAACTGACCTATTAATACTGGTATTATGTATTCCTGCCAAGATTTTTCTACCCAGTTAGAATCGCTTAAACCATCAGAACATAATAATAAAATTCCATCTTCTTCTAAAATAAAACGCTTCACCGCAAAACGTAGGGATTCAGCCTCTTTTGTCCCCAAAGCTTGGGTTAGGGCATTGGCATCAGGTCTTTGACTAGCTTGACGATATAAACTTCTTCCTAACCGTACTTCCCGCATGGCCAAATCATCATCTATGGTCAGTAGTTGACAATAGTTAGCTGTAATCCAATAGGCACGACTATCACCCACACTAGCCAAGTAAAGTTCATGGGCATTATCTGACTCCGAACCCGAAACTGTTTCCACCCTTTGAGGTACTTGTAATGCCATGACTAAAGTTGTTGCCATGCGTTCCCTGCCTTGGCGATTTTGCTCGTCATTGCGGGACCAAATCACGTTATTTACAACTCGCAAACTGGCTTCTAGCTGTTGTTGTAATAATTCTGGGGGGACAATTTTGGGCTGTTCTGCGACATCTTTTAACAAAGCCCGGATTTGTAATTTGAGAGACTGCACTGCCAATTGACTAGCGACTTCTCCCCCTTCATGGCCATCAATACCATCACAAATAATGGATAGGTATGGCTGTAAATCGTCTTCTAAATCTCCAGGGGTACAGGGGTAACAAGCATCTTCATTATGCTTCATGACTGTACCTGGGTCAGTTGCCCCGGCAACTTGGAGAATTAAGGGTAATTCTGCGGCTGAGGAAAGTAATAATTGATTGAGTTGAGTGGTAATTGCTTTCAACTCTATTTCCCCTTGGCACATTTGTTGAACTATATTAGTTAGGCTTTCGAGAATTGGGGTTTGTGCTGTTGCTACCCAAGGCTGCCAAAACTGACCCAAATCTTGTAAACTTAGTTTTTCCTCTGTTTGGTGAAGTTCCAACAGCCTGACACACCAGCCTTGAACATATAAATTATCTGGTAGTAGCAAACTTTGGGCTAGTCCTAATTCTGATAGAGGTGTCCAAAGTTGGAGAATTTGCCATAACCAATAAACTTGCCTGACTGGGGTTGCTTGTTTCCAAGCGTTGATCATATTTGGGTAGAGTTTTCCGGTGTCATCTATTGGTACATTTTCTAGTAAAAGAATATCATCCCCGTTTTCTGGCAGAGTAGTAGTAAAACCGTAGACTTGGGGGAAGTGCAGTTGCTCTTGATATAACTTTAGGTAAGGAAAAACTTTTTTTGGCAACTCTGCTGGTGCGTTTGAGGGATGTCCGGGTTCAGTATCTAGCCAAATCTGTTGTTTAATTACTTCGTATCTATCTGCAATTTTTGTGCCTGATGGTATTTTTTCTGCTATTGTCCCAGTAGCCCAAAGGTAACGATAGACGAGGGGAGTTTGGCAACCAGTACATAATTTATCTCCCACAAGATTAATCGGGTAATTGCACTTGGGGTTGGGGCAATAAATTATCCGTCGAGTAGAAGTCATAGAGGTTAGGGGGGATTGGTAGAAGGGCAGGGGGCAGGGGGCAGGGGGCAGAAGGGAAATTTTTTAATTAAGAATAAAGCCTTTTTGCCACGACCATTTGGGTTTAAGTCAAGAGCCACAATTTGGTGATTTGGCGGTCTTCAATTAGAGGTGGGTTTGAATCCCACTGTAAGAAAGCCTCCTGCCTCCTTTAAGTTTTAAGTTTATTTTCCGTAAAGTGCCAGGGTGCAGATGTATCTAATCGTGAAATTTATTTATGATCATCAATGTAATGTTTAGGATATCCTTATGCCAAGTTTTACGGTAGTTTGGCTTTTGGCAGGTTCGGTTCTATGCTTAATGGAACTTTTTTTACCATCGGCTTTTGTGGCTTTCATGATGGGCATTGGTGCGTTATTGGTGGCATTACTGTCGCTAGTGGGTTTGGGGAATGTGTGGTTACAAGTTACGGCTTGGCTGTTACTCTCCACAATGCTGATTGTACTTTCTCGTCGGTTTTTACAACCTAGAAGGCGTAAGCCCTCTCTTGAAGATTCAATCATGGCGGAAACTTTAACAGAGATTTCTAGTGGGAAAACTGGACGGGTGATATACGAGGGTAATTCTTGGCGGGCAAGATGTGATGATGACAAACTCAGCGTACCACCCTATCAAAAAGTTTATGTGGTGAGAAGGGAAGGGACGACTTTAATTGTGATGCCGGAAAATTTGTTGCATTCTTAGTGATTTTTTATTCAAAAATTAGGAGGTTTATTATGGAACAGTTTTTATTGCTGGTTTTTTTGGCCTTTGGTGGTTCGGCTGTAGCTGGTTCTGTGCGGGTGATCAATCAGGGAAATGAAGCTTTGGTGGAAAGAGTTGGTAAGTATAACAAGAAAATGCAGCCAGGACTAAATTTTGTGATCCCTTTTATGGATAAAGTTGTTTACCGTGAAACGATCCGGGAAAAGGTGATAGATATTCCTCCGCAAAAGTGTATTACCCGTGACAATGTGGGGATTGAGGTTGATGCGGTGGTGTATTGGCGGATTGTAGATATGGAAAAGGCTTGGTATAAGGTAGAAAATCTCCAGTCGGCGATGGTGAACTTGGTTTTAACCCAAATTCGCTCGGAAATGGGACAGTTGGAGTTAGATCAAACTTTTACTGCCCGTTCTCAAATTAATGAACTTTTGTTACAAGATTTGGATATTGCGACTGATCCTTGGGGTGTAAAGGTGACACGGGTGGAGTTGCGAGATATTATTCCTTCTCAGGCGGTGCGGGAGTCGATGGAGTTGCAAATGTCGGCAGAACGACGGAAACGGGCATTAATTTTAACTTCTGAGGGCGATCGCGAATCGGCTGTTAATAGTGCTAGAGGTAAGGCGGATGCCCAACTTCTCGATGCGGAAGCTCGTCAAAAGTCTACAATTTTACAGGCAGAAGCGGAACAAAAGGCGTTGATTTTGAAAGCCCAAGCTGAACGTCAGCAACAAGTTCTCAAAGCCCAAGCGATCGCTGAATCAACAGAAATTATCGCCCAAAAAATTAAATCTAATCCTAACGCTTACAAGGCGCTGGAAATTATGTTTGCTTTGGGTTATCTGGATATGGGGACAACTATTGGTAAAAGTGATAGTAGCAAGGTGATGTTTATTGATCCACATACCATTCAAGCCGCCTTTGAAGGTATCCGTTCGGTGGTTTCTGAGTCTAAACCTGATTCTAATCCTTTGTTCCCTGTTGATTAGGAGGCAGGGGGCAGGGGGCAGGGGGCAGGGGGCAGGGGAGGCAGGGGAGGCAGGGGAGGAATATATCTTTCTTTTATCACCCATTACCCATTACCCATTACCCATTACCCATTACCCATTACCCATTACCCATTACCCATTACCCATAACTTGACATTGGTTACATAAGCCAAAAAATTCTAGGGTATGGTAAAAAAGTTTAAATTTATGGGTGGATTCCAATTGGTGTTCTAATTCATGGACGGGACATTGGTTAATGGGGATGGATGTACCACATTGTAAACAGGTTAAATGGTGTTTATCTTGCTGTGCAGGGCTGTATAAAGCTTCACCGTTAGCTAAAGTCCTTACCTGCACCATTCCTTCTAGTTTAAGGGCTTCTAATGAACGGTAAACTGTTGCTAAACCCATGGTTTGATTACGGTGACGTAATTCAATGTAAATATCCTGGGCGGAAATGCTTTGTTTGAGGTTTTTTAACAGGTCTAAAATCCGTTCTTGACTGCGGGTGCGTATAGCTTTCATAGATATTTGTTTTAATTAGCCTCTGTGATGCCAGATGTTTGATTTAATTAAATGATAGATTAACTGTTTGTTGATCTTATTTTCACCCGATTGGAACAGAAAGTTATAGTATAGCGATCGCAGCATTCAGCAAAAAGCCTGTGCAAAGGAAATATCTAGCTAAAATTTTCGTGACACTTCGTCCTTCAGTCTTAGATCCTGCTGGTGTGGCTGTACAATCTAGCCTCAAGCAGATGGGATATGACAACGTGGATCAAGTGAGGATTGGTAAGTACATTGAAGTGACCATTATTTCGCCTGAAGAAACTAAGGCGCGTAAAGACATGAATCAAATCTGTGAACAAGTGTTAGCAAATCCGGTGATAGAAAACTATCGCTTTGAGTTGATTGAGGTGGAATCACAAACGGGAGTCTTCTGAATCTAGGAAGTAGGGAACACAGGGGCTGAGGAGAAATTACTCTTCTTTTCGCTTCTTGTTCCCTTTCCTGACTTTTAATGCTTTTACTAATAAATAATATGAAATTTGGGATTTTAGTCTTTCCGGGTTCTAATTGCGATCGCGATGTTGCTTATGTAACCAGAGATTTGCTTTCACAACCAACACGTATGGTTTGGCATCAAGAAACGGATCTGAGTGATTTGGATGTTGTGGTGATCCCTGGTGGCTTTAGCTACGGTGATTACTTACGTTGTGGGGCGATCGCTCGTTTTTCTCCGGTGATGAATGAAGTGGTTAATCATGCAAAAAAAGGTAAGTTTGTCATCGGTATTTGTAACGGTTTTCAGGTATTAACTGAGTCTAAATTATTGCCTGGAGTATTGACGAGAAATCGGGATTTGCATTTTATTTGCGATCGCGTTCCTTTAAAAATCGAGCGTAATAATTTACCTTGGACAACAGCATATACTGAGGGTGAAATTATCACCTTACCTATTGCTCACGGGGAAGGAAGATTTCACGCTGACTACTCTACTTTGTCAGCAATTGAAGATCACGGGCAAGTTTTATTTCGCTACCAAGGAGAAAATCCCAATGGTTCACTCAACAACATTGCTGGAATTTGCAATCGTCAAGGCAATGTTTTAGGTATGATGCCACACCCAGAAAGAGCAGCAGACAGTGCATTAGGTAATAGCGACGGTTTAAGGTTATTTCAAGGTTTGTTAGAAAAAGTAACAGCTTTAGCATAATTTTATCAATCATTGGGTGGGCATTGTCCACCCTAATTTTTTACAAATATAGGACTTATGCAATCGGCATATTAGTAGGGTGCGTCAGATATTGAACATCTATTAATGATCATGGAATTATCCAGTCTGACGCACCTTAACCTTACAAGAAATACTTTGTGTGACACTTGCGTAAGTCCTGAACTATTTTATATTGACTTATGATTATCTAAAAGTTATACTAAGTGATTAATTAAGGTTATTTGAATCACAATAAGGATTGCTCAGGGTGAATAAGATTACAACCAATCCAGACTTAGCCAATGTAGATTATACTGATTTATTAACTAAAATATTAGAAAGTTTAAAGAAAGACCAAATATTTAACATTTGTAACGAGAATAAACACTTAGTAATTGATATTAATAAAATAGCTAATCAAATTGCTACTTCACAAGTAGATAATCCTTTAGGAAATGCTAAAGCAGTGCGTACAGCTACGCTTAATTTTAGTTCTGGTTCTCAAGAGAGATTTCGTGAACAGATTGCAGAAATTAGAGCTTGTATTCAGAAATCGTTAACAGCAGCTATCAAAAATCAAGCAATAGATGGATTTACTAAACAATTAATTACAGATTTGCATAATTTCCAAGGTACATCATCTAAATTTGACTTAACATATAACTTTCCCAAAGCTAAAAACTTACAAAAACAGCGATTAACAATTAAAAGTGGTGACACCAAACAAAAACAATTACTAAAAACGCATAAAATTAAAATTTCAGTCGATAAAAGTCGTGATTTTTATTCAGCATTATTACAAGGAATAAATAATTTTATTGATCTTAAATTTGCTGATGCGAGTTCCACAGAAAAAGAGGATTTAGCATATATTCTAGAGGATTTAGTAGAAAATAAAAACTCTGATCTTTATAAATTCCAGAAACTTGTAAACCAAGAAACATTAGGGAAACTCAAAAGATTAGCAAAGATCAAATATTTAGAATTTCTCATAGAAAATATTGATGAAAAGGTTAGTGATGATAACTTCAGAGGGAAAATATATTTAGCGGATTTAATTAGAAGATTAAATTTATTAGATAATTACATCAACGACACTAATAAAGCAGACGGTGAATATATAGTTAGCTATGAAGGTATACAAGTTAATTACCAAGATATGTTTTCCCGGAGTGAAGCATTTGATATGCTTCCTATTATTTCTATCGTTGAAGGTTATTTAGGAGAAACAGAAGATCAAAAGCGAGAAAAAATAGAATTTGTTTTTGGATTAAAGTTAAAATTTGATGGAAAAGTACAAACTGATGGTGGTAAAAACGTTTTTGAACGTAATCTCAATCTTCTAAACCCCGATAGTGAGGAACATAAACAAGAAATAGCAGATGAATCTAGAAAATCAACATTTGTAAAAAAAGTTTTAAAAATAGCATTTTTGTATTATTTTATATTTGCATCCCGTCAAAAACCTGATGATTATAATTCTGAAAATGAGTTAGAATATAATCCAATTGATAAATTTGAAGAAAAAGTATTACCAATTTTGCAGGATGGTAATGACGCAGCTAAGAAAGAATTACTTAGAAAATTATTGAAAGGTTTTACTGAATTTAAGGTTCAAGAAAAAATTGACACCCTAAAAAAAGTCTTAAAAAGTCTTATTAAGCATAAAACCCCATTTCCCAGCAGAGAATATCCTCTACATATTTCTGTTAAGAATAGTATTTTAGAAGACGATATCAACACTATTAATGATAGAGGCACATTTTTTAAATCTGGGTTACGACAAAATTATAAAGAATGTCTCAAATATATCAATTTGGGAGACGCAACCACACAGACAAACTCCCTTGTTAGTCTCCAAGCAAAAATGATTATCAGCGAAACTCATTTTTTAGGGACTGATGATATAGAAACATTTAATATGGAATATGATATTCAGCAGAATATTGGGGTTTTACCCGTGTTGTTTTTACCATTGGAAGATGACAAATGTAATAACTTTTATCAAAAAAACTTAAAAGAACGCAATTTATTAATCTTTCCCTATCGACTAGAAAGCCAAAAATTAAACTCTCATCAAGAATTTATTTACAAAATAACTTATACCCTACTAGCGTATATTTGTTTGCACGTCATACTAGAAAAACAGGCTAAATTATTTATTCCTATTTTGAGAATACACTTAAAAAAAGAAACTGATAACGCACCAATAGAAAAATTCATAGCTTCTTTATCGGATGTATTATCTCATTTATTTAACGAAAAATCTCGTAGTAATTCCCAGGGAATAAACATTAGTGATTTTGGGAGTAAGGGGAAATTTAAAACTCCTAATATTTTGAGTTCTTTATATTCCGTTTTACCTAAAAAGTTCCATTTACTAAATCCCGATAAATTTAAGTTCCAAGAACTGGACAAAATAGCAATTATCGTAGTTTCCAGTCGAGTCAGTGATAATAAAGGGGGAAGTGAAGCAAAAAAATCTAACCTAATGGGAGAAATTATTGATTTCCAGATTGAACAGCAAACAGTAAAAATTAGGTTATTAAAAACATTTTCAGAAAACTACGATGATCATCAAGATATGTTTGAATATCCTAGTGTAGTAGTTGAAAACGTAGATAAACTTTATAAAAAAGGATACAAACACTTTATTTATATTGCAAAAGTTCCCTACAGCAGCACCTTACATATTACTCAAACTGAAGATGATGGACTATTTTTTATGTCCAAAAATGTGATTAGAGCTTTGAAAACCGAACGGAATGATATCAAAATTTATCCGATATTTTTTAATAAATACTACGCTGTTAAATTAGATTCCAATAAATCAACATCATTATATATTCAAGATACTATTGAACTAACAGAATTAGTAGAAGATAGTAATAAACAATCTATCATCTTTTTCAACTTGTTTAATGGAATAGCAGTTTCTAATGAAAGCAACTATAACGGTGTAATGTCTTACGCAACATTACTAAATATTTACCAAGGTATTCTTGATGATGACGATATTAGAAGAGGATTAATTTCTAACCAAAGTTCTTTAAAATCTGAGATACTTCAATGTTTAACCTTATTTCACTTTTTTCGCTATGAAAAATCGAAAGACATTCAACTAAAACTAGATCCTTACCAAAACCTGATTGGAGATAAATCTGTTGGAGAACTTGCTGTATTCAAATATAGTTCAGGAAAAGAAGAATTTAACTCTTTAGCATTTTTGACTTATGTGAGAGAGATTCTTGATAAACCAAAAGCATATAGCAATTCCCAAGCTCATGAAATACACCCCACCCGCGCTGTCGCGCACCCTCCCCTTGGTAAGGAGAGGGTTGGGGAGGGGTAATTTTCTATCTAACTAGAGTGGGAAAGTCTATAATAACTAAATTTACCACTACTCTATCTGGTACTTACTCCCAACAAACTAACATGACAGCACAAATAGCTGATGACTTAGGAAGATTATTTGAAGTAGGATTTAATATTGGAATCTTATCTTATATTCACCAAAACCAAATCAAGAATAAATTTAGAAACTTATATCGTCAGGAACTTGAAAATCTCAAGTTTTCCAAAATTCGACAAAGAATAGTTGAAAAAGTCGTCAGCAAATTAGAAAGAGAGATAGCTGATACTTGGTGTCAATTTTTTGTTCAGAAGGGATTTTTATCTGGGTTAAATTTTTTCCGAGAATATCTCCAATCTATTGGTTGTGATGAAAAAGATAAGTTCAGACATCTGGAAATATTATATTATCAATGTTGCTTTAATGGTGATAATAGTATTGGTACTCTTTCAACCAACGAAACGCAATGGTTTAAAGATGTTCTTTCTCAGTTTGGAGAACTAGGGAATACTGCTGAATGTATTAGAAGATTTAAGGAAAGAGGTGATTTTCTCAACGCAGATTGTTTGATTTTACTAAAATATAGACGCAACTATCGGATTTTGTGTCTTGATTTATCAGTGTTTTCTATTCACACCAACGAAGATATACAAAATATTAATTATGTAGAAATTATTCGACGGTTATTAATGCGGGATATTAACTATATACGTTCTAAAAGTGTATTTTCTGGGTTGTGTATTGATACCGACTCTTTAGGTTTAGATTTTTCAGTGGGTTTAAAGGACTATTTTACAGCTTTCAAATCTAAAGATAAGGAAAGCGCGAAATTAATTCAAGCTGCTGGTTATATTTATAGTTTCTATCAATTTCTCCAAGAACAGACAATTATCCCAGATATATCACAACTTATATTGAATGCGATTGGATATAGCGATCGCTCTTTCAATACTATATCTATTCAACCAGAAAATCTCGACATTTTCCAAACTTGTTATCAAATTTATAAACACCATGATAAAACCGAAGAAATTACCGACGCACGTTATCGAGTTTTAGATCAAATTAAACGTAATGCTTCCAGCAGTTTTGATAGAGGAAGAGAATTTGTCAACTCACTGTTAAATATTACCCCAAATAAGATCAACATCATACCACGTCACACCGAACAAATCAGCAATTTTTCTAACTCTGTGGGAACAGTTCCCTCTGAGTTAATTTCTGATTTAGAGTTAACCGGAAATTTGAACTTTCGACAAGCACACAATCAACTGATTCAAAAATCTCTGCTTTCCGAAAAAACCTACATCTTCCTTACCGGAAACCCTGGTATTGGTAAAACAACTGCGATAGTTAATTTTCTCAAAGATCATTTAGATGAAGGTTTTCTATTTTTTTATGTCAGTCCCCGCAAACAAGTAAATCTTGATATTATCGAAAAGTTTAAAAATCAAGATCAAGTAAAATTAGTTGATGACAGGATTTTTGCTATCAATACCCACAGTAATCTAATTCAAGATAACTTTGGTAAATATTCCGTTGAGTATACTTCCAATCAATATCAAGATGATTTTGTCAAAGCAGGAGTTCACTTTCTTAACAGTCAAACTGTCGAGAGAAAAAGTAGACGCAATAACCGACTCAACCATATTACAAATGATACTATTCAAGACTCAGGACAAAGAACAAAAGGAGTTTTAAATAGCATTTGTGAAGGATTATATACCATCATCAATCAGAAATTATCAAACAATATTATTGCTACTGCTTCAACTCAGTCATTGAAAAAAACTGATACTGGAGATACATTAAAACATTTAGAAAAAATCTTTCGTGACGCATACCATACAGGAGAGAATAAAGTCTTCCCGGAAAAAATGCAAAATATATCTCGTCGGATAAAACATCTATTTATCATGATAGATGAAATAACTGGAGATGAAGGAGGAGTAGAATTTCTAGATGGTATTCATAAAATTGTCAAGCGATATGAACTAACCAAACCCGAAAACGGTTTTAATACAAAAGTCATTATCGCAGATGCTTCTATAGTTGATCAAAATGTTATCCGTCAACACTTAGAAAATATTACTCCAGAACCTAATAAAATCTACTTCCGTCATGCTGGAAATAATATTCAACCTCTCTCAGTTGAAGATATAACGTTTAAAAATTTTCCTGCTACTATTATTAATGCTAACTCCTACCCAGCGCAAAGTTTAACTATCAGCTATCAAATTTTAATTGAATCTTGTAAATTTACCGATAAAGCACAATTAAAAGATAAATCCCATTTAGACAAAAATCTTCAAGCAGAAATTTTAAAAGATATTCAAAATCTATTACAAAAATCAGAGGTTGAACAATTTATAGTATATATTCAAAATAAACCCAAATTATCCCAACTGATTGATCAAATTCAGCAAAAATCAGGAAAGGATAACTTTCAAAAATTTACCCATTACCTAGAAATACACGCAAATATTTCTGAAATTGAAAAACAACAAATTCAAAAATATCAAGGAAACGTCAAAGTAGTTTTCATGACTGCTTCAGGAAGTCGTGGTTTATCCTTCCCGAAAGCAAAACACATCTTGGTAGAAATACCAAAATTTGAAATTGAGAAAAATTTGATGGAAATTATCCAAGTAATTTACCGTGGTAGAGGAAATGATGATATAGATAAGCAAGATAAATACCTAACTTTCTATTTAGCAGAACGTTCTATTTATTATCAAGATGATCCCAAGCTATCTGTACAAGAAAGTGTTCTAAGTTTATTAAATCTCCTGTTAATTCTCAAAGCATCTATTATGACGAGAATTTCTGGATATGGTAATATAGGTAGAAAAAAATATATTCTGATCCCTATAGGGGGAAAATCAGTTTTAGCTGCTGGAGAAACTTTTTCTGCTCAAATACTAAATCTCATCAACCAATTAAAAAAAGAATATCAACTTCATAGAAGTCATGAGGTATTAAAAAAAGTCTACACCAATTTAGAAAAACTCATGGGAGATGCAGATTTTGTTGTCAGAAAAAATGCAGAACAAAGTTATTTAAACTTCCAAAAAGATTTTAGCAGTAAATTTTTACAAATCGCTGATACCTTTGATAAATTACTGGACTTTGATACACTAGAATTAGGTTATATTAACGGTGGTTTGCTGATAGTACCGACTACAAATATAGAAGAATCTTATCAAATGCGATTATTAGATATTGAAAAATATGCAAATTCAGAATTATGGAAAGATTTGCAAAATATTAAATATAATTTATCATACCCCGAAAATTTAAGATTTGCAATTAAGGATGCAATAGAATTAGTTGATAAATTAAAAAACTCTTCACCCAAATCACAAAAATTAACACAAAAAAGTACGCATTCTGATCAATACTATGCTTTACCATTACTTGCATTTATTAGCAGTGAAGTAATGAGTGAATATTTCACTAATGAACCAGAAGAACCAGAAGACCAACGTTTCCGAGATATTCTCGCTACCTATATTCGTTCATTATACCCTGTAGGTAACATTTTACCAATAGGTCATAGTTATCAAGAATTTCCTTTTGTAGTGTTTAGAAGTTATAGCTTAGAAGAAATTAGACAAAAAATGTTTACAGACAAGTATCTTTTAAATTCTCATGAATTGAATGTAATGAATTTAATCCTTTCTCAATCAATATATAGCAATTCCCAAGCTCATGAAATACACCCCACCCGCGCTGTCGCGCACCCTCCCCTTGG
>NZ_JAYGHC010000003.1:140513-148982 GCF_034932285.1 Cronbergia sp. UHCC 0137 | reverse complement strand
GGGTAATCAGATCACTTGTGTGTACACCGTAGTTGGTAAGGGGAGGGTTGGGGAGGGGTAATTTTGTATCTAACTAGAGTGGGAAAGGCTATAGTATAATTAATCATGTAAATGCTTTGTTATTAATGGTCAATTCATGCAAATACATTGATAATGCAAAATTTAAAATACTTTGTATATATTTGTCAATCTGTAAATTATAAATTTTAATAGTCGAAAATTCATAAAAAATAGCGAATTGGCAAACATCGCGTTTAGTTTGCCAATTATGTTTAAACTAATTAACTTTGTTCTGAACTAGATGTTTCATTCGCTGCTGATTCTTTCTTTTCTTTCTTCTCTTGTTGTTGCTCACTTAACTGTTGAACTTGTTGTAGGTGAATGTTATTCACTTGCATAATAAACTGTTCTACAGATTGGCTAACTCTTTGTTTTTGTTCGGCTTCATCAATTATGTCGTAACAACGATAAGCAGGGGTGATACCCAAAATAAATTTTTCTTGTTCAGCTTCTAACAACTCAACTATGGTATTAGCAGTAACAGCGTTCTTTTGAAAAGGAAAGGAAGTGACTATACTAGCGACAATGGAAGCTAATGCGGGACAAATTACTGGCAACCATTTGAGCCAAGCTTGTCCTGCTTCCAATTTATCTACTAACACTAAAATTGGTGTTACACCTGATAAAATGACAGTGGAAATTTGCAAGCCATAGTAAAGATTTCTTGCCCAATTTCTAGTGCTTTTGTAGTCATTAATCAAATCTTGACAGTATTCTAAAGCTTTGGCTCTAGCAGGGACGATTGTATTGTTATCCAAGGAATTACTATTAAATAAAAGAGAGGTGTAGAGTTCAGCTTTGTTGTTGAAATCAGATCTTTTATCAGCCTCTGCTGCACGACTTACTGAACTTCTATTGAGGAGAAATAAGAAAATTGCTACACTTAAAGCAATCGAACCAGGTATTACATATTCCTGATTATTCGTGTACAAATAGATGATGATACCAGCACTAACCGCAACGGCAGCTAATAGATAGTCAATCAACTTGAAGAATAACAACATTTTTTCACCTGATAAAGTAAACACTTGTACTCAATCCCCAATCATGTGAAATGCCTATACAGGACTCCCAATGAAAAAATATCCGAATGCTGAGTATATGAGTATAAATGTATGGGTTTAGCAGTTCTAAATCCTTACCTGTTTACCACATCACCAAGAAATTGGATAATTTAGTGTATGGTAGCCCCTAAACAAGTGCATTTACACAAACAAGGGTATATTTTACACGAAAGTAGTATTAAATACAAGTTTATGAAAAAAATACATTCAGTCATGCTATGTTGCAATGCGTTGTGACAAATTATAAAATTTAGTTGCGTAGCAAAGCTGGGGCAAATACCCTTAAACAGTGAGAAAGAAAGCAATTAAGATAATGCTGAGGGTAAGGGCAAATATTAAAGCATATTCAAATCGACGACTGAAAAACGAGATTGCAGCAATTAAACTGAATAATAAAATACTAAGACCAATATAGTCTTCTTTTTGCCAATTTCTATTAATTAAGGTATTTGGAGGATCTGTAGGTTCGGTAGAGTTTTTTTGAAAATTATTATTTTTGGGTAGTAATTTTTGAGTGAATAGACTCATAATTTGATTATGCTGTTGCAATTTCCGTCCTAAGTCAATACTTCTCGGTTGAGTTAAAAACATTAAATCAGGTAGGTTGGGTTGACATTAGGAAACCCAACATTTACGGGCTTTTGTTGGGTTACGCTGTCGCTTAACCCAACCTACAAAAACTCTTAACCGATAAGTATTGCATCCTAAGTTTAGTTTATTTAAGTAGATGAACAGAAAAAATTAAAGGTATGTGAAGAAAAGTAAAATCGCCCAAAACTCTCTTCCTGTTCCCTGTTCCCTGTTTTAGGCTTTTGGAATCCCATATTAGTGAGGTGCGTTAGATAGAAAAAATCTGTTTTGTGCCAAATTATCGGGTCTAACGCACCCTACAAGAAATAAAATTCATAACCCCTATCTTATGTAATAGATTATGTCAATGGGTAATTCCTATGATTAAGGCTGTTTTGTGCCATATTTATTGAATTTAAGCTGATGGGCATAAATTGTTGTCTTTCTTGAGACATAAAAGATGGTTATTCCATTAGAAGGAAGTATTTATTTTATCTAATCTATAGATTAAATCCAAAGAAAAGAAATACATTCTTTTTTTAATTACGAAGAGACGTTTTAGTTTTTAGTAACCTTTATTTTTATTTAGGAAAATAACCATGACCACCCAGGAACAACTACACCAATGGCATGAATTAGCGCAGCAGTTGCGTGTAGATAGTATTCGCGCTACGACTGTCGCTGGTTCGGGTCATCCTACATCTTCTATGTCTCCGGCTGATTTGATGGCGGTTTTACTCAGTAAATATTTATGCTACGATTTTAATCGCCCAGAAAATCCTAATAACGATCGCTTTATTCTTTCTAAAGGACACGCTGCACCTTTATTGTATTCGATGTACAAAGCAGCAGGAGTAATTACTGATCAACAATTGCTATCACTGCGGCAGTTTGGTAGTAGTTTAGAAGGCCATCCTACTCCTGTTTCCCCCTGGGTAGATGTGGCAACGGGTTCTTTAGGGCAAGGTTTACCGATTGGTGTGGGGGTTGCTCTGGCAGGTAAATATTTAGACCAACTACCCTACAATGTTTGGGTATTATTGGGGGATAGCGAAACGGCTGAAGGCTCGATTTGGGAAGCTTTTGATCACGCTTCTCACTATACTTTAGACAATTTAATTGCTATTATTGATGTTAATCGTCTCGGCCAACGTGGTCAAACTGAATTGGGCTGGAATACCCAAATTTATGCTAACAGAGCGCGGGCTTTTGGTTGGCAAGCCATAGAAATTGATGGTCACGATTTGATTGAGATTGATCAAGCATATAGTGCTGCTTTAGCTGTCAACGATCGCCCGACGGTAATTATTGCCCGGACAAAAAAAGGTAAAGGTGTAGCTGCTTTAGAAGATATCGGCGGTTGGCATGGCAAAGCGTTAAAATCAGCAGATGAACAAAAAGCCATCGCAGAATTAGGTGGTCAGCGCCACATTACCATCAATGTTAATTACCCAACAACAGAAAATCAACCGGCTATTTGGGGACAAACTCAAACCCTCCAACTTCCCACCTATAACAAGGATACAAAGGTAGCAACACGTCGCGCCTATGGTGATGCTTTAGTGGCTTTAGGTACAGCCCGCCCCAATGTTGTAGTTTTAGATGCAGAGGTGAGTAATTCAACTTATGCAGAAGATTTTGCTGAAACCTTTCCTGAACGCTACTTTGAGATGTACATCGCTGAACAGCAGATGGTAGCAGCGGCCATAGGTTTACAGGTACGAAAATATAACCCTTTTGCTTCTACTTTCGCCGCTTTTTTCACCCGTGCTTACGATTTTATCAGAATGGCGGCCGTATCTCGCGCCAATATTAAATTAGTTGGTTCTCATGCTGGTGTATCCATTGGTCAGGATGGACCCTCGCAGATGGGACTGGAAGATTTAGCTGCTTTTCGGGCTGTGTGGGGTAGCACTGTTCTTTATCCTAGTGATGCCAATCAAACTGCTAAACTGGTGGGGCAAATGTGCGATCGCTCTGGGATTGTTTATCTGCGTACCACGAGAGAAAGCACACCCGTAATTTATGGGACTCAAGAAGAATTTCCCATTGGTGGTAGCAAAGTTGTCCACAGTTCCGACAAAGATCAAGCCACAATTATCGGTGCTGGGATCACCCTCCATGAAGCCATCAAAGCCTACAAACGGCTACAAAATGAAGGAATTACAGTACGTGTGATTGATGCCTATTCTGTTAAACCCATCGACGTGTCAACACTACATCAAGCAGCCAGAGACACCAATGGGAACTTAGTAGTAGTAGAAGATCATTGGCCAGAAGGGGGATTAGGTGCAGCAGTGTTAGATGCCTTTACCGCACCCTACAAAGGACTCCAACTACAATTAATTAAACTAGCAGTGGAAGATATGCCCACATCTGGCACACCAGAAGAACTACTCCATGCTGCTAAAATTGATAGTGATGCGATCGCTGAAGCTGTAAAATCCCTAGTTAGACAACTGGTAGGATTGGGTAAAAGTAGAGGTTAGAAAAATTGCCTTTAATTTTTTAGTTTGGGTAGTTTCTCAATACCTAACTTAGTATTAACCACTCAAACCAATACTTGTCGGTTAAGAGTTTTTGTAGGTTGGGTTAAGCGACAGCGCAACCCAACAAAAGCCCGTAAATGTTGGGTTTCCTAACGTCAACCCAACCTACCTGATTTAATGTTTTTAGCTTAACCGACAAGTATTGACCACTCAAACCCTCATTCCTCTGCGTTCTCTGCGCCTCTGCGGTTAGTTAATCTAGATAATTTGTTTGTTTGAAGTCCCTAAAAGGTATCTAATTACTAAGATCCCCGACTTCTCAAAGAACTCAGGGATCTGAACAACTTCTTTAATACATAGGAACAGAAGAATCTACTTCCGAACTCCAAGCATTAATTCCACCCTTAACATTAGTGCCAACAATTCCTGCTTCCTTGAGAATACCCAAAGCCTTAGCAGAACGTCCACCCATTTTACAATGAGCAATCAAGCGGTGTCCGTTGAGTAATTCCTTCACCTTAGCGACACCATCACCATTTTCAATATCTGGTAAAGGTACTAAAACAGAACCGGGAATTTTAGCAATTTCATACTCATGGGGGTTACGCACATCTAGCAATACAAAATCCTTTGCACCACTATCTATTAATACCTTTAATTCCTTAACAGTCATTTCTTGAATTTCCATTTGCTGTTTCGCTTCCTCGGCTTGTGCTTGGGGGATTCCACAGAATTGTTCGTAGTCTATTAACTTTTCAATTACCGGACGAATGGGGTTAGGACGCAGTTTCAACTCCCGGAACTTCATTTCTAAGGCGTTGTAAAGTAACAAGCGTCCACTGAGAGTATGACCATTACCAAGAATAATTTTAACTGTTTCTGTGGCTTGAATAATCCCAATCATTCCTGGTAAAATCCCTAGTACGCCACCTTCGGCACAGGAGGGAACCATTCCTGGTGGTGGTGGTTCGGGATATAAGTCACGATAGTTGGGACCACCTTCGTAGTTAAATACCGTCGCTTGTCCTTCAAACCGGAAGATAGAACCGTAGACGTTTGGCTTGTCTAACAATACACAAGCGTCATTAACTAAATATCGTGTGGGAAAGTTATCTGTACCATCTACGACGATATCGTAGGGTTTAATGATATCTAGCGCGTTTTCGGAACTTAAACGAGTTTCGTATAAGTCAACCTGACAATGGGGGTTAATTTCGTGAATACGGTTTTTTGCTGATTCTATCTTGGGTTTACCTACCCAGGATGTACCGTGAATAACTTGACGTTGCAGGTTGGAGGTGTCAACAATATCGAAATCAACGATCGCAATGCGGCCAATACCTGCTGCTGCAAGATATAACAGCAATGGTGAACCTAGTCCACCTGTACCGATACACAATACACTGGCTGCTTTTAAACGTTTTTGTCCTTCTAGTCCCACTTCTGGCAAAATTAAATGGCGGGAGTAGCGTTCGTAGTCGTCTTTCGTTAACTGAATTTCTTCCAAATTCGGATTGAGCATAAGAGTTGGAAACAGAGCAAGGTATTAATTCTAACGAAAAATGATAGATTTTGTTTATTTAATTGGCTGAACTATATTTTCACTGATTTAGGGCGATCGCTCTCATCAATACCGCATTCATCATGTAAATTTTTGCAAAGTATTTTTCTAATCATACTAACTTGATACAGCAATCCTCAATGAAATATAAACCTCTTCTTGTACCTGTTGTCTAGTATCGTGAGTCAGTTTACAACTCAAATGGGATTGCTATACCAATTGGGTTTTATGTCTCAACTCAACATTTCAATTAACTACAAACTTAGCTAATAATTCCTCACGGGAAAGATTTGATAAATGCAGTAATAAATCCGTTCTTTCTGTGAGAGAAAGTTCCATAATCGGTCTGACAACAGCAGATAATTCTTGATCTAAAGTCCCAAAACGTGCGGTTAATAAACTCACTACCATCAAATGTAATTCTTCTTGTCGTCCTGTTTGTATTCCTGTTTGCAGTCCTGTTTGTAGTCCTTCTTGTCGTCCTTCTTGTCGTCCGGTTTGCAGTCCTTCTTGTCTCCATTCCTCCCGTTGTTTGAGATACGCTGGTGATAGACTCATAATTAAATCCCTCTCTTCATCACTGATATCATCCTTCACTTCTATATTTTTACGCCAAGATGCTAAAATTTCCAGTAAATAATTCCATTGTTCATTCTCTTCTGAGACTTTAACTAACTCTTCTATGGCTTTTTTCTGGGTTTTGCCTTTTCCTAATACCCTTAACCAAAATGTATCTTCATTTACTGGTAATTGATTGATCACCACAATGGCTGTTTTCTGTGATTTTGGCAGAAAATACACTCCTTTACCCCAATCATCGTTGATTGTAGCCCCAAATCCAGCTAAGATTTTTTCAGAACAGGTTGGTGTTAAAATCCATAAACAAGGTAGTTCATCTTCTGATATAGAACCTTTTTCTCTTTTTGCTTGTCTTAATAATTCTCCATGAATACTATATAGTTTTAATAAACAACTTCTAATCTCTACTTCATTAGGAGCATTGCGAAATGGTTCAAATAGACAGCTTGTAACTGCCATTTTTGCTAATAATCCTAACTCTGAATGCTGGGGTGAAGATGATGTTTTAGGAACAAACCAAAGGTCTATTTCTCTAGTTTCGCTTCTGACATCTTTACCAGTTTCTACTTCACCTAGAGACGTTAATAATTCTTCTAGATATTCTTTTGCGAATTGGTCGTGGGGTTGTCGTGTCATGAGAATAAATTATTTAAATTTTGAATTAATTGGTTGACTGTATTAACAGGGTATTAACTAGATATTAGATATTGCTTGCTGCTAATTGTCAGGGGATCGAGATAGGGATCAGCTAGTCTTTATAAAAACTTATCCAATTAAATATTGCATATATATATGCCCCTTGTAAACAAGCATTAAGAAATGCTGATTAAAAAAGATTGCAATCACTTGATTTAGTTGCTAACGTGTGTAGTGGCAACATACTGGTAAATGCTCGGATTCAAGAGAGGTAAAACCGATGCGCTGTATTTATTCTGCCAATGCTGGTTATTTTTGAGGTTTTGAAGTGAAAACGAGAAAATTCTGCTTTATTTAGGGAACAAACAACAGAAATATCTCGTATTTGAGAGAATTACCATTCATCGTCTTACCCTCAGAAGACAAACAAGGGAGAGGGGAGACGCAGATATTGGAGGTGAAAACCGATGAATATTCAAGGTAAAGTGGCTCTAATTACCGGGGCTTCCCGTGGAATTGGGAGAGCGATCGCCCTAGAATTAGCCCAACAAGGAATGAAAAGATTGATTTTGGTAGCACGCGATCGCCAAAAATTAGCTGAAGTTGCCCAAGAAATTGAAACAATGGGCGTAGAAACCACAATCATGTGTTTAGATTTGACTCAACCAGTCATCATTAATATCGCTGTAGCGCAACTATGGCGCAGTTATGGACCCATTCATCTACTCGTCAACTGTGCAGGTGTAGCCTATCAAAGCTCATTTCTGCAATCAAAACTGCCCCAAGTGCAAGAAGAACTTTCGGTGAATTTATTGGGAATGTATACCCTGACTGGTCTAATAGCGCGACGCATGGCCAGCCAAAAACAAGGGATCATCGTCAATGTTTCTAGTTTAATGGGGAAAGTTGCAGCCCCGACAATGGCGACATATTCGGCCACCAAGTTTGCAATTATCGGCTTTACTCAAGCGTTACGTCAAGAATTAGCAGAACACAATATCCGCGTTATCGCTTTACTTCCTTCCCTGACAGACACAGACATGGTGCGCGACTTAAAATTATTTCGCTGGGTGATCCCGATGACTCCTCAGCAAGTAGCGCAGACTCTCGTTACTGGACTGGAAAGGGATACACCAGAAATTTTAGTTGGTTGGCAATCTCATTTAGCTGTAATCTGTCAACGATTAGCACCGTGGTTGTTAGAGATGATTTTACGTTTGGCTATGCCACCAAAAACTCCAAAACCACAATTTAACTTGATCAAGAGTTGTGTGACAAAAATCCGTCAATTGAGACACTGGTTGTTATTTAGAAATAGAGTTGCTTTTGTTTCTGGGCAAAAGTAATCATTGTTTGGCGTTGCTGAATTAGCGTATGATTTTTAGGTGTAGAGACGTTCCATGGAACGTCTCTACAGGGATTTTGAATGTATGCAAAATTATTTTCATCCCTAAAATCAGCAACGCCCATTGTTTGAGATAAAACCCCACTCCTAGAACACCGATTCATT
>NZ_JAYGHC010000003.1:139412-140147 GCF_034932285.1 Cronbergia sp. UHCC 0137 | reverse complement strand
AACTCGGAACTTCAGGCTTGGAAGTCCCTTAAACGGAAGACTGTAATAAAAGTCGCATAGATTGAGCTTCAACGTGATCAGGGAAGATGGTTAAAAAATCATTCAAATCTCGGATGGCTTCGTGTATGTTGTCTGAAGTTGCACCATTAACTAGAGCATATTCATATAGTGTTGTTGCTGGTTGATGGTACTGAGCAGCTAAATTGTAAATTGCTAGGTTAAAGGTATTATTCCAGTTTTTAGGTTCTTTTTCGTATTGTTGTTGAGCCAGTTGTATAGCCTTTTCTAAATCACCTTTGGCTGTTTCGGTTTGGTTAAGAGCCTGGTAAGCTAAGGCACGGATATAAAAAAGCCAATCACCAGAATCTAAATCTATAGCTTGACTCAAATCTTCAATAGCCTGATTATATTTTTTCAGTATTAGGTAAGTTTCACCCCGACCTGCGATCGCCCAAGTATATTTGGGGTCAAGTTGAATAGCCAGATTAAAGTCTTGCAGCGCCTCTGGGTATTGCTTCATCAAACGGTAAATCTCACCCCGATTTGCGATTGCCCAGGTATCTTTAGGGTAAAGTTGAATAGCCAGATTAAAGTCCTGGAGTGCTTCTGGGTATCGTTCCATCAAACGGTAAGTGTCACCCCGATTTGCGATCGCCCAAGTATATTTAGGATCAAGTTGAATAGCCAGATCAAAGTCCTGAAGTGCTTCTGGGTATCGTTCCATCAAACGGTAAG
>NZ_JAYGHC010000003.1:95052-139189 GCF_034932285.1 Cronbergia sp. UHCC 0137 | reverse complement strand
TATCACCCCGACTTGCGATCGCCCAAGCAAGTTTAGGGTCAAGTTCAATAGCCAGATTAAAGTCCTTAAGTGCTTCTGGGTATCGTTCCATTAAGTAGTAAGTCTCACCCCGACTTGCGATCGCCCAAGCAAGTTTAGGATCAAGTTCAATGGCGAGATTCAAGTCTTGCAGTGCTTCTGGATATTGCTTCATCGAAAGGTAAGCTTCACCCCGATTTGCGATCGCCCTAGTAGATTTAGGATCAAATTCAATAGCCAGATTAAAGTCTTGCAGTGCTTCTGGGTATCGTTCCATTAAACAGTAAGTCCAACCTCGATTTGCAAAATACTCAGATTCTTCAGAAGATAACTTTATTGCTTCACTTAAATCTGCTAAAGCTTTTGAATATTGACTAGATTGATTATAGATATAACCACGCTGACCTAAAGCTACTGCTTGCCCCTTTACATCTAAATTGTTATTACTCAAAAGCTTTGTAAACATTTCCGCAGCAACTTCATAGTTTTTTTCTTCATAAGCCTTTAACCCATTAACTAACTGCTCTCCCCAATCTTTAACTTCTCGAAAATCCGCATCTTTACCAGCTTGTACCATTATTTCGGCAAAACTTTCTGCAAAATTGCGTTTCTTTTTTAAACCTGCTAAAAACTCATTCAAAGCCAGATTCAAACTTTTTTGGGGCGATTGACATAGACGGTGATACAAACAATTGAGAGCGTAATTTTGCCAAATGGGATCAGTGTATTTGTTCTCTTCTGCTAATTCCAACCCATCCCGTAAACTGCCATAATACCCTGCCAACTTACCATGCAAATCAGCCCAACCTTGGGGCGAAGTTAGGCGTTTGTGACGTAACATTTGCGTTCTCACAATATCGTGATAAACCCAGCCGTCAGTGCGCTCATTTACAAAAGATGTTTCTTTTAGCCAGTTAAATAACTCATCTGCTGCTTCTTCTCCCCGCAATGCAGCCACAATATCCCTATTTAAAAACCGCGAAAGAGCCGCATCAAGGGCAACCTGCCGCCGTTTGGGGTCATCTACCCATTTTAAAAACCGTTCCACCGCACTGTTACTCGGCTCATTGATTTGCTTGGGGTCAGTAGGATGAGCATCTGCTAACATTGCCACCAGTAGGGGTAAACGTCCAGACAAACTCAAAATTACTTCCACCACAGCATTATTAGTAATCCCTTTCCTAGTTAAATATTGTTTAGCTTCCTCTTCTGTAAATGCTTCTAACGGGAAACGCGCCAATACACCCTCATAACCCGCCCAAAGATTTTGATCTAACTCATTTCGACCGGCAATAATGAATAATAACTTCGGAGGTATTTCACCATAGCGACCTTCTAAAGTGTCCCGTAACCAACTATCCAGAAATTCTCCAGTCCGTTCGTAGGTGTCAAGAAATAGAGCAATATCAACTTTTTCGGTAATTTTAACAATATCTTCTAAAAACAACGGCGTGAGGATTTCTACAGGTTCATTCACCAAAAGCACTTCATCTTTATTGGTCAACTTTTTGGCAATATAAGAACTCCATTCCCCTGCTTGGTTAGCCAGTGCATCCTCATCTACTAACCCTACCATAGCCCCACCCACAGGAATTTGCCGCGCTAAACGTAAACCAGTTTTAGCGAATGTTTTCCCTACAAAAGCCGAAAATCCTTGGGGTGCATCTGGGTCAGTTTCTAACTCTTGGCGTTTTTGGCGGTAAACTTTGTAGCGTTCTGAAAATTGGGGCAGTTTGTAACCCTTATTTTCCAAGTCTTCTGCTAAACGTCCCAAGACATCGGGTACTGTTTTTTCTGCTTCGTCAATATAAGCGGTAATAGTCTTTGCATCCTCAGCAATTTTGCGAAACTGCTTCAGCAGGGTACTTTTACCCACACCACCTTGACCCCAAATATTAAACAAAAACATTCTGCTTTCCACAGGAAGAGTCAGATTTTCTCGAAAATGCTTAATTTGGTCTTCACGACCCACAAAACCCGATTGTTGGCGTTCTTTAATAATATCTCGTAGGCTTTTGGGCTTTTTTGGGGAATACATGATAAAGGGTGATTATAGATATTAGAGGGTGTTTGAAAAGTCTAAATTCATACTCGCCCTGGCGACTAGAAGTCGCGGCTACACAGACAAAACCCACCTTCGTGGGTTTTTGCTCAGGTACTTATAAAAATATTCGGTTTTACAAAAAGTTGCGGACTATCTTAGTAAAAAACGTAGCTGTTTAATTAGCGTAGCAGCGATCGCTAGAAAATTTGTAGAATACTCAAACTACTATAATACAAAATTGCCGCCCATCTCACAGAGACAGGCGGCCTTTTAATGTCGATTTTTAAACAAATGCTAATAATCCCAGAAGTAATTATAGCGATCGCCAAGGTGGTTAAGAAATCAATTGTTAGCGCAGTTTGGTATAAGCCATTCATGAAACTTCTTTCACAACAGGTTTTTACTCCTGACTCCTGACTCCTGACTCCTGACTCCTGCTATAAAATTCTGTTTTAGTTAGCATTACAAAGAAGAACCGATTCCAGCGTAAGATCCGTAAAAGAAAATACCGACAACTGTTATTACACCCAAACCTGCGATCGTAGCGACGACCCACAGGGGAATTCTTCCACTTCCAGACACAGCTTTTTCCTCTCTTAATAAAAAATCTACGCAGACAGATTGAAACAACGAAACTTAATCACAGCCGTTCCAATTAGTTAAAGAAGTAACTGGAAAATAGGATACCCAAAACAAAGACTAATAGTAGTCCTAAATAGAGGGATGTCCGGTTTAACTCAACTGGCTGATTATTGGGATTGGGGCTTCTTTCCATAAAATGCTCCTAACGTTGAATAAATTGCATGGCAGCGATCGCGCCTAAAAAGAATACAGTTGGAACACCTAGAGTGTGAACTGCCAACCATCTGACGGTAAAAATGGGATAGGTAACTGGTTGATTGATGTTATTGCCGCTAGTCATGATTTCAAACTACTTTCCAATAAATGTTTCTACTTGTTGTTTTGCTTCAAAACGGTTCTTAACAATTGGCACTTCCTGACGAGCTTGGGTGAAATACTCGTTAGGACGGGGTGTGCCGAACACATCATAGGCCAGACCAGTGCTGACAAATAACCAACCTGCAATAAACAAAGCCGGAATGGTGATGCTATGAATTACCCAGTAACGGATACTGGTGATAATGTCGGAAAAGGGTCTTTCTCCAGTGGTACCTGACATCTAAATCGCTACCTTTACAAAAACTACTATTGAGTTTATTATCCTACAAATTAACAACTTGCAATGCTCTTCTCAGAAATCTGAGCCTAACTAAGCTGCTTCTGGTTGGGAAGCGGGTTTCACTTGGGGGTTATATTTGAGTAAAACACCGCGATCGCCAATCACAAAACCTTGATCTGGGTTGAAAAACACCACTTTATACAAGTTAGCTGCTACTTCTTCCACTTCACGGTCTTTTTCCCAGGTTTGGCCGCCGTCGGTACTGCGTAGTAAATTACCACTACCGCCACCAAGCCAAATTTCATCAGGAGTGCGATAGGCTAGATCAAGTAAACCCCAACTTGTGGATAACTCAGGATATTGTACCTCTAGCCATTCCTCTGGTTTAGTCAAGTCACTAAATTGAACTTGTCCACCCCTGGCTAGTAACCACAACTGACCATTATTACCAAAACCCATATTTTCTAACCGTCGAGAATTATTACGGTTATGGGGAGCCCAAGCACTTTGTCCTGGTTCCCAAGTCGAGTAAAAGCTACCTTTGGCGGAAACTGCGATATATTTACCATCGGGCGATCGCTCTAAATTTCTCACCACACCCACAGCCGCTTCTACCTGAGCTTTCCAGTTTTTACCCCCATCTGTGGTTTGATAAATTGCCCCCACATCAGTCGCTAATTCTGCCACATTCTCAGCTAAAGCGGTAATAGTGATGGGGCTACCTGGTAACTTCTCGCTTAAAGGAATCCGTGACCAAGATTGACCTTCATCGGTAGTGTGCAACAGCAACGAAGGCTCACCGGCAATCCAACCTTCTTTCCCTGCAAAACTGACAGCATTAAACCGATAGCGGGGATCATCTAGTTCCAGTTGTAGAGGCTTCCAAGTATTTCCACCATCATTGGTTTCTAATAAAGTAGCACTACTCCCGACCAAATAACCATGCTGTGGATTACCAGTAAAGCCAATATCCAACAGTTTCGCCTTGGTTGGCACGTTAATAACTTGCCAGGGATTGTAACTGATAGAGGGAACTTTACTGCACCCTATACAGAGGAAAACCACTATTAATGCGGCAAATATTCCTTGCCATTTTCTCACAATTGAAAGCATCAGTATTATTGACGTAAATTTTCTCTGAATTAAGTAACAAAAATTGCGGGTCTTACTGTAGACCATAGAGACTGATAAAAAACAAAAAGCCCAGAGCTAAAGCACCGAAGATCAAAATGTTCTTTTGTCCTGGAGTCAGATTATTAACACCTAAACCGTAGTTTAAGTTTTCTTTGAACCCAGATACTGTACCCGCCGGGCCAATGTTGCTAAAAGCTACCTTTTTGGCAGTACAAACAGGACAACGCCAATTTACAGGTAGGTCTGCAAAGTCCGTCCCCGCCGGAATATCATGTTTATCGTCTCCCTTCTCAGGTTCATATACGTAACCGCAGGCGCGACACTCAAAGCGGTCTAACCCTGGAGTTTCAACAGCTTGTTCAGCTTGTTCGCTCATAGCCCATGCCTCGCAGAGAGAAAATCTTAAATATACGTTAAAAATTATGACATAATTATTAGACTTTTCTTTCACTTTCCTGGAGGAATCAAATACCCATGAGCGATCAGACATTACCTACTTATTGAGAATTAGTGATAATCATTTTGTTCTGGGGACTCAGACGAGCCTAAAAGATATAATGTAAAAGAACATTATCTATTCAAAATAGATTCAGCCCCTAAAATCTGCTCAATTAAACCATTAGCGGTATATATCCATTGTGTTTGTCCTTAGCGGTTACGAGTATCTTCTAGGCTTTTTCATTGTCTGTAGCCTAGTACCTGCCCTGGCGCTCTCAGCGTCTAAGCTCCTCAGACCCAGTGGTAAAAGCCCTGAAAGGCGCACCACTTATGAATCGGGCATGGAACCCATTGGCGGTGCTTGGATTCAGTTCAACATTCGCTACTATATGTTTGCCCTAGTATTCGTTGTCTTTGATGTGGAGACGGTGTTCTTATATCCTTGGGCGGTGTCTTTCCACCGTTTAGGGTTATTGGCGTTTATTGAAGCCCTGATTTTTATTGCGATTCTCGTCATCGCCCTAGTTTACGCATGGCGTAAAGGAGCTTTGGAATGGTCTTAAATTCTAACATCATCACCCCAGACAAAGAGCGAATCAGCAACCCTATTGAGCATCCTACTGTCACTCAACAATTGTCAGAAAATGTCATTTTGACTACGGTTGATGACCTCTACAACTGGGCGCGGCTTTCTAGTTTGTGGCCTTTACTATTTGGTACGGCTTGCTGCTTCATCGAATTTGCCGCTTTAATTGGCTCTCGTTTCGATTTTGACCGTTTTGGTCTAATTCCCCGTTCTAGCCCCAGGCAAGCTGATTTAATCATTACTGCTGGCACAATTACCATGAAGATGGCTCCTCAATTGGTGCGTCTTTATGAACAAATGCCTGAACCTAAGTATGTAATTGCTATGGGTGCTTGTACAATTACTGGGGGAATGTTCAGCGTTGACTCTCCTACTGCTGTGCGCGGTGTTGATAAGCTGATTCCAGTGGATGTATATTTGCCTGGTTGTCCTCCCCGTCCAGAAGCGATTATTGACGCAATTATCAAACTGCGGAAAAAGATTGCTAATGAATCAATGCAAGAACGGGGACAAATTAAGCAAACTCACCGCTACTACAGTACAACCCATAATATGAAGCCAGTTGAGCAAATTTTAACTGGTAAGTATTTACAGTCAGAAACTCGCTTCACTCCACCCAAGGAATTGACAGAAGCTATTGGTATGCCCATACCCCCAGCACTGTTGATAGAGAAGAAAAAGGAGGAAAATCTATAGTGGCTGAAGAATCTAAACCAGTTCCTGCGGCTGAGGAATCTTTAGTTAAAGCTGGTCAGGTTTCCCAGTGGTTAACAGAAAATGGCTTTGACCATGAGTTTTTATCACCAGATGCTAATGGGGTAGAAATTATTAAGGTTCCACCAGAGTTCTTGCTTCCTACCGCTACAGCTTTATATGCCTACGGGTTTAATTATCTCCAGTTTCAAGGAGGAATTGACACGGGGCCAGGACAAGATTTGGTGAGTGTTTATCACTTAATTAAGGTTGGTGATAATGCTGATAGACCGGAAGAAGTGCGGGTGAAGGTTTATTTACCCAGAGAAAACCCGGTTGTTCCTTCAGTGTACTGGATTTGGAAGACTGCTGATTGGCAAGAACGCGAGTCTTATGATATGTTCGGTATCGTCTACGAAGGTCATCCTAACCTGAAGCGGATTTTGATGCCGGAAGATTGGGTAGGTTGGCCTCTGCGGAAGGATTACATCTCCCCTGATTTCTACGAGTTACAAGACGCTTATTAAGGCTGGAATGCTGATTTAAGTAACCCCTTTCCAGTGGTGGAGAGGGGTAATGTTTTGGGTTTATTAAGCAAGCCCTAATTAAAATAAAAAGTACCTTTGCGCCATTGGTAAAACCGTTGCTGGTTCACAAGTTAATAATTCCCCATCTGCCCTAACTTGATATGTTTCGGGGTCAACTTCAATGTGCGGTAAAGCATCATTTAATTTCATATCCCGTTTAGTTAATTGGCGTGTTCCAGAAACGGCAACTGCTGTTTTTTTCAACCCTAATTGAATAGGAATTTCTCTGATTTTAGCAGCTTGGGAAACAAAAGTTAATGATGTTGCATGACGCGCCCCGGCAAAATTACCAAACATCGGCCGCATATAAACTGGTTGGGGTGTGGGAATACTAGCATTAGCGTCACCCATTTGCGACCAAGCAATCATTCCCCCTTTAATCACAATCTCTGGTTTGACTCCAAAAAAGGCAGGTTTCCACAAACACAAATCTGCTAATTTTCCTGCTTCCACTGACCCCACATACTCGGCGATTCCATGGGTAATGGCGGGATTAATCGTGTATTTAGCTACATATCTTTTGGCACGGAAATTGTCTGCAATTGTATCTGTTCCAAGGCTTCCGCGTTGTACTTTCATTTTGTGTGCTGTCTGCCAAGTCCGAATGATCACTTCACCCACACGTCCCATCGCTTGGGAGTCGGAAGCAATCATACTAAACGCGCCTAAGTCGTGCAAAATGTCTTCAGCAGCGATGGTTTCTCGACGGATGCGGGACTCAGCAAAAGAGACATCTTCGGGAATACTAGAGTCAAGATGATGACATACCATCAACATATCCAGGTGTTCGTCTAGGGTGTTGACGGTGTAAGGCCGTGTGGGGTTGGTGGAAGATGGTAAAACGTTGGTTTGTCCGCAAACTTTGATAATGTCGGGTGCGTGTCCCCCTCCAGCGCCTTCGGTGTGGTAGGTGTGAATGGCACGATGTTTAAAGGCTGCAATGGTTTCTTCAACAAATCCGGCTTCGTTTAAGGTGTCGGTGTGAATAGCTACTTGCACATCATACTCGTCGGCAATGGTGAGACAGGTATCAATAGTTGCGGGGTTGGTTCCCCAATCTTCATGGAGTTTTAACCCCATTGCACCGGCTTCGACTTGTTCGATTAGTCCTTGGGGTTGACTGGTGTTGCCTTTGCCTAAAAATCCTAAGTTGACGGGGAAGGCATCGGCGGCTTGCAGCATTCGGTAAATATTCCAGGGTCCTGGGGTGCAGGTAGTGGCATTTGTCCCTGTATTGGGTCCTGTTCCCCCACCCAGCATTGTGGTAATCCCGGAGGCGATCGCTACTTCAATCTGTTGAGGACAAATAAAATGGATGTGGGTATCAATTCCCCCAGCCGTGAGAATCATTCCTTCCCCAGCTAAGGCTTCTGTTCCAGGTCCAATAATAATATCTACGCTGTCTTGAATATAGGGATTTCCAGCTTTACCAATTTTATAAATTTTGCCGTCTTTAATGCCGATATCTGCTTTGACAATTCCCCACCAATCGAGAATCAAGGCGTTAGTAATTACCAAATCTACCGCACCATCAGCATTAGAAATGGGGGATTGTCCCATCCCATCTCTAATCACTTTTCCCCCACCAAATTTAACTTCGTCGCCATAATTGGTGAAGTCTTGTTCTACTTCTATAAATAATTCTGTGTCAGCTAGTCTGATTCTATCTCCTACTGTTGGTCCGTAGGTTTCAGCGTAGGCTTGGCGGTTCATTTTGTAGGTCATATCAAATCCTTTTTTTTATCACGCAGAGGCGCAGAGGCGCAGAGGCGCAGAGAAAGGTTTAGAGGTTTCCGTCAATTTTGTTGTTGAAGCCGTAGATTTGGCGTGTACCAACTAGGGGGATTAGGGTGATTTCTTTTGCGTCTCCTGGTTCAAATCTCACGGCTGTGCCGGCAGGGATATCTAATCGCATTCCTCGCGCTGTTTCTCTGTCAAAATTTAAGGCTGTGTTGACTTCGTAAAAGTGGAAATGTGAACCAATTTGAATTGGTCTATCTCCTGTATTCGCTACTGTTAATTTGGTGGTTGGACGACCTACATTTAGTTCGATTTCCCCTACTGGGGTGATGATTTCTCCGGGTATCATAATTTTTTCCTCCTTTACAGATTTTCTAAAAACTCTACAAATGGTTTGAAAGCTTGAGGACATAGTTCTGCTATATCTTGATATCTAGCACTTTCTAATATTCTTCGTGCATCTACAGAACCTTTATATTTTTTACCACATTCTCGAAAAATTTTCTCTACAATATCTCTAGGTGGAATATCATGATTTTGTTCCTCAACTGGTGTTATCCATATTACGGAAAAAGAATTAGCACCAAGTATGCTTATTAGTTGGGATTCAGCAGCTAAAATTAAGGCTTCTAAATCATGTTTAAAGCAAAAGACTCGAAAACGCTCTTTTAAGCGATTATCATTAATTCCTTTAGACTGTAATACCTGATTAAAATTATTTAAAACACCATTTTCTAGTTCTTGAATTGTTTCATGTGCAAACCCTTTATTTTTGGGATATAGGTCTGGCATAACTATCACAATTGAATCGGGCTGATTGCAGATAATATTGACTGCTTTAATTGGTGTTTTTGTCAATAAATCTTTTTTAGCATCTCCTCCTCTATCATTATCATTTCCCTTAACTGCAAAAAATTTAATACTAATACCCTGCTGTAATTTTTGATCAATTAAAGGTGCTAATAGTGCTTCCATTGCATATTTATCAGATGTACCTTCTACATAAATTTCAACTCTCATGGAAGTCTCTCTAATTCATCACTACGGTGTAATTGTTCTATTTCATCTGAACCAAAATCATCAAGAATATCTTTGAGAACTTGAGAATTACCAGGTTTAATAAACTTTGCTTCTCCATTTTCTTTTCTCATTACAGCTATTTGAGAAATATCAAACTGTGTGAGAAAATAAGATGAGTGAGTAGCTAATAAAATTTGAGTACGTTCAGAAGCCTTTTCAAGTAAAGCAGCAAGTACAGGAAGGGTACGAGGATGTACACCTTGATCTGGTTCATCAATGCAAATTAAAGATGGAGGATTTGGTTGTACACATAAACAAATCCAACAAATTAAACGCAAAATTCCATCTGATAAATCAGCAAGACTTAACTCCTGATCAATTCCTGATTCCTGCCAAAAAGCTATCACTTCTCCTGGTCCACCACGTGCTTTTACTGTTAAACTTTTAAAACCAGGAATTACAGAACGTAAATGTTGTTGTAGTTCATCAAATGCTGGTCTATGTTCAGTCATTAAGTAGTGCAGAACTGAACTTAAATTACCTGCATCTTCATGTAAAATAGGATCTTGTTCAATTGGTACTGATTTACGGATTTTATCATTTGCGATATTAAAAGAACTATAAAACCTCCATTCACGAATATAATCACGTAAATTATATAAAACTTCCAATGATGGATTTGTGATGGCACTTAAAGCAAGCTGATTAGGTCGTTTTAAAGCGATTTCTTGTTGTGTGAATTTTTCCGTTTCAGGGTTTTGAACCAGTCCTTTATTACCTCGAATATCCATATATGTGTATGGACTACTGTATATATCGCTAAAAGGTTGAGATGATTCTACTCTTTCATAGGAAACTTGAGTTCGACCAATCGGACCCATCAATTCCCCTAAATATCTAATACCAATTGGACGACCTGTATCAATTTCTATATCCCATTCAAACTTAGCTGATCCTGGAATATGAAAAATCTGCTGTCCAATAGAACCAGAAATTATTTCGGGAGGGATATCATGATAAAGGCTATCGCGTAAAAATTTTAGAAATTCAAAAAAACTTGATTTCCCCGCACCATTAGCACCAACAATAATTTCTAGCGGTTCTAACGGTGCTTCAAAATTCCTGAAAGGTCGATAACCTTGAATATTGACTGATTTTAATCTCATCTTGATTTTTTGATTTGTACTTCCTCCTATTTTAATTTTTTCTAACGAATCGGATTATGTACGGTTACTAATTTTGTGCCATCAGGAAAAGTTGCTTCTACTTGGACATCATGAATCATTTCTGGAATACCTTCCATGACATCATCTCGCGTTAATAATGTTGTACCGTAACTCATCAATTCTGCTACCGTTTGTCCATCTCTTGCACCTTCTAAAATAGCCGCAGAAATTAAAGCTATTGCTTCGGGATAATTTAATTTTAAACCTCTATTTTTCCGTCTTTCTGCGACTAAAGCAGCAGTGAAAATTAATAACTTGTCCTTTTCTTGGGGTGTAAGTTGCATTTTTTCCTCCTTTGTGGTTTAAAGCTGCCAAACTCTTGGTATACAGTGATGACGATTTAATAAAGATACTCGCAGCATTTGCCACACAGCCGTAAACCATTGTCTCACTTGGGATGTGGAATCACCGCGATATCTACACAAAAATCCATGTTGTAAACGAGTTACACCTGCTAGGGGGGTCTGTGTAAATAGCGATCGCGCTGTTTCGATCATTTCCCCAGAAACGGGGCTTCCCAGCCAAATTAGACTACCCACAACTGGTTTTCCGGCTAAACCGTGGTGACTGTGGAAAGTTTCTTCCCTACCTGGTAAGTATTGTCTATCAATCCATAATGGTATATTATTTTGCCAAACTTCGGTGTGCGATCGCCCTTCTCCTTGCAAAAATTTCTCCCCCCTCGCACTACGTCCAAACCGCGTAATTTCCCAGCCTATAAAATTTGCCCCAGTAGCTAAATTTACCCGCAAATCTTGACGATAAATGGCACCGTTAAATAAAATTGTTTCCTGGGGTAGCCACTCTAAACAAGCACCAGCATCTACTTCAATTTCAACGGTTTGTCTTGCTGGTAAACCATTACTGCGATATATTTTACTAGCTGATGCTGTGGTAATTAATGCGTTTGTATTGGGTTGGAGGTGAATTTGGGAGGATAAGCGATCGCCCCCCACAACGCCCCCAGCAGTATGTAAAATCACACTATGGCAAACTTTTTCACCTTCTGGATAAAATGGACGTTGAATCTTAAAAGGAGCTTGATTATAGTTGTAGACTAATTGGGTAGAATCTTCGCGTTTAGCATAGACTAAATTAATTTTTCCATGCCATTTTTTATCTGTTTGGGTATCAACAATCATTCAATGTATTTACTATTCAAAACTATATAGGTTATGTTAACATATAATGTCTAATACTATTAAATTTATTGATTTGTTTGCAGGAATTGGGGGAATGAGATTAGGCTTAGAACAAGGCTGTAAAGCTTTAGGAGTTAAAAGCGACTGTGTTTTTACTTCAGAAATTAAATCTACGGCTATTCAAGTTTATCAAAACAATTTTAATGAAGCTAACATCTGGGGTGATATTACAGAAATATCTACTAAGGAAATTCCTGATTTTGATATTTTATTAGCTGGTTTTCCTTGTCAACCTTTTAGTAGCGCGGGAACTAGACAAGGATTTTTAGATACGAGAGGAACTTTATTCTTTGAAATTGAACGAATTTTAACAGATAAATCACCTTTTGGATTTTTATTAGAAAATGTAGAAGGTTTAGTTAAACATGATGACGGTAGAACATTAAAAACCATTTTAAATAAATTAGAACAATTAGGTTATAAAGTAACCTATCGAATTTTAAATACTAAAGATTTTGGTATTCCTCAAGATAGAAAAAGAGTTTATATAGTTGGAACTAACAACGAATTTATTTCTTTGGATTTTATTAAAAAGCAGAAATCTATTTTATTAGATGTTTTAGAAAAAGGTCATCCAACCTTACAAACAAGTTTCGTAAAAAAATTATTAGCACAATATCCTATTAATCAACTGTATGGGAAATCTATTAAAGATAAAAGAGGAGGAGAAGATAATATTCATAGTTGGGATTTAGAACTAAAAGGAAATGTTAGTTTAGAACAAAGAGAATTATTAAATTTATTACTAAAACAAAGAAGAAGAAAAAATTGGTCTGCTAAAAAGGGTATTAAGTGGATGGATGGAATACCATTAAGTTTAGATGAAATTGAAACCTTTTATCAACATGATAATTTAAAACAAATATTAGATGATTTAGTAGATAAAGGTTATTTAAAATATGAGCATCCTAAAGATATTCAAAAAGTGGTAAATAAAGATGGTAAAAATGTGGAAAAACGAGAATATAGAGTTGATTTACCAAAAGGATACAATATTGTAGTTGGTAAACTCAGTTTTCCGATTAATAAAATACTTAATCCCCATGATATCGCACCAACTTTAGTAGCTACAGATATGCAAAGATTAGCCGTAGTTGATGGTGAAGGGTTAAGATATTTAACAATTAAAGAGGGGTTGAGATTATTTGGCTTTCCTGAAGAATATCAAATTAACTTATCTATTAATAAAGCCTTTGATTTACTGGGAAATACAGTAGGAGTTCCTGTAGTTAAAGAAATTATCGAAAGAATAGTAATTCAAAAATTACTTTTATTAACGTAAGTTGCTAGTTAGATGAAATAAGGTGCGTCAGAAACTTAAAATTAGTCATTTTAGCCTAAATTATTCCGTCTGACGCACCCTACAGACTATAAAATATCCGAAAAATTAATAACTAGCAACTTGAGTTAAATTACATTCAAAGACTTGAATTTAACCAGTTAATAAATTAGAAACCATTGTAGAGACGTTCCTGATGTAAGGATTCTCATCTCTACATTCTTTTTCACCAGAGGTCTATGAAATCTTCCCGTTATGAGTAAAGACAAAAAAGGGGCTTTTCACAAAATATTCAACGGGGAATTACATTTCTAGCATTCTTTGAATAGGTCGCAGTGCAGCTAGGCGAATGTCTTCAGACATGGTAATTTCAGGGGTACGGTTTTTCATGGCTAAATACAACTTTTCTACAGTATTTAACCGCATAAACGGACATTCGTTACAGTTGCAGTCGTTGTAGGGTGGTGCGGGAATAAAGTGTTTATTGGGAGCTAGTTTTTGCATCTGGTGAATGATACCTGGCTCTGTAGCCACGATGAATTGCTGGCTGGGGCTGTTTTGACAATATTTGAGTAAAGCGGCTGTAGAACCAATAAAACTGGCATGACGTAAGACACTGGTTTCACATTCTGGGTGAGCGATCGCTTCGGCTTGAGGATGGGTAATCTTTAACTGGACAATTTTCTTTTCTGAAAAGGTTTCATGGACAATACAGCTACCTTGCCACAGTAACAAATCCCTCCCCGTCTGTTCCATCACATAGCGTCCCAAATTGCGATCGGGAGCAAAAATAATTGGCTGCTCTTTAGGTATTTGTTCTACAATCTTCACAGCATTGGAACTGGTACAAATAATATCGCTCATCGCCTTAATTTCGGCAGAGCAGTTAATGTAAGAAATAACTAGATGATCTGGATGTTTAGCTTTAAAAGCCGCAAAAGCCTCTGGTTGACAACTATCTGCTAAAGAACAACCAGCATTCAAATCTGGTAAAAGCACCAATTTATCAGGATTCAGGATTTTGGCCGTTTCTGCCATAAAATGAACACCAGCAAAAACGATAGTATCAGCTTGGGTATTTGCTGCGGCTTTGGCTAATTGTAAGGAATCCCCGATAAAGTCCGCGAGATCCTGAATGTCGGGATCCTGGTAGTAATGTGCCAATATCACCGCGTTGAGTTCGGTTTTCAGTTCCTCAATAGCCGCAAACAAATCTAGTGGTAGTTCATCTTGCGGGGTTTTTTGTCTTTGGGCAAGTGCAGTTGTAAACACAGTTAAAAGTTAGTTGTAGTTGCAAATTGTGATCTTATAGCAGGAGGCAGGAGGCAGAGGGCAGGAGGCAGAAGGGAAAGCCTTATCCTGTATGATTTTTAAGTTTCAATTTGTATCTCATTCAACTGCATACCGCTATATTGATTTAATTATAGTAGTTTTTACCAAAAATAGTGGACGGTTGATGTTCACAAAGCTATATCCAAATTTGGCGGAGTTTCATATCCTGGTAGATATATGGCTTTTTAAAGTGGCATGACCAGTCAGAAAAATCAATCAATAACCCTGAAAATTGCTGTAGTTGGCGATGTTCACGACCAATGGGAAGTAGAAGATGGCATAGCACTCAAGCATTTGGGTGTTGACTTGGTGCTGTTTGTGGGAGATTTCGGCAATGAATCGGTGGAAGTGGTAAAAGCGATCGCTTCTCTCGATCTCCCTAAAGCAGCAGTAATGGGAAATCATGACGCATGGTTTACAGCCACAGAATGGGGACGCAAAAAGTGTCCTTACAACCGTTCTCAGGAAGACCGGGTACAGGAACAACTAGATTTATTAGGAGTGTGTCAAGTAGGTTACAGCAAGTTGGATTTTCCGGCTTGGAATTTAACCGTCGTGGGTGGTCGTCCTTTTACCTGGGGGGGTCCTGAGTGGAGATTTGCTGAAATCTGTCAGGAACGCTACGGTGTCGGTAGTTTAGAAGAGTCAGCAGATAAAATCGTCAAAGCGATGAAAAGTGCTGCATACAACACGATTATTTTTTTGGGTCACAATGGACCAAGTGGATTGGGCGATCGCGCTGAAGACCCCTGTGGTAAAGATTGGCATCCCATCGGTGGTGATTTCGGTGATCCAGATTTAGCCGAGGCCATTTCTCAAAGTCTCACTGCTGGAAAAACCGTCCCCCTCGTCACCTTTGGTCATATGCACCGTACCCTGCGTCATACTAAAAAGGTGCAGCGCAAGGCTGTGTTTAGAAGTCCAGAGGGAACAATTTATCTCAATGCCGCAACTGTACCTAGAATTGTGGAAACTAACGGTGTCAAGCTGCGGAATTTTTCTCTTGTTACTCTGGAGGGGAATATGGTCACGCAAGCTTCTCTAGTGTGGCTAGATCAAGGGTTTCAGGTGGTAACGGAGGAAATTTTTTATGAGCGTTCACTTAGTCTCTTCTAAATATTTCCCTCAGTAGTGCTAAATTCCTAAAAATAGGATAGAATGTTATCTGTCGGTTTTTTTGCTGAACCACAAGCAAGAATCTGACAGCTTATTGGAGAGGTGGCAGAGTGGTCGATTGCGTCCGACTTGAAATCGGATGAGGCTAAAACCTCCGGGAGTTCGAATCTCCCCCTCTCCGTTGTATTGAATAGTTTTTATATCACGCAGAGGCGCAGAGTCGCAGAGAGCAATTTAAAAACATTAGGACTTACGCAAGATTAATGTTTATCCATTTCCTATAGACACAAATGCTTTAATAATATAGGACTCCTAAACGGTTTTTGATAGTTTGATGATCATCTTCAATTAGGTAAATAATTAATATTTAAAACTTGCTCAAAACTGTAAGGGCATTGTTCAGGGAAATTAACAGTAAATCCAGTTTTTTCTTGAACGTAGCCCAAAGCATCTTGATAAATAATTTCAAAAATAGAAGTCAAATAATTATACAAATTAGTTGTTAATCTATCTTTTAACTGTACTCGAAAATTCCTAATTTCCGAACGCCAATGATTTTTATTTCTGTCATATTCTTCCGTCCAATATTGTAGTAATAAAAGATGTCTAATAATTTGTTCAAGTAAACTCTTAACTTTATGTTGATCCCTTTTTGCCAATGATTCTAACTCCTCAATTAAATTTTCTAAATCCAACTCATTTAAACGATTTTGTTTTAATAATTCAATAGTCTGCAATAACCACAAATGGTCATCAGTTTCGTAGAGTTTTTTCAAGTTAGTAGTAACTGTCATAACTTCACCTTTTAATGATTTCATTGTAGTCTAGAAATATTGCGTACCAATTAACCTAAATAGTCTTTATTTAACAACTGTTCAAGAGTATAAGGACATTTTTCAGGAAAATCAACCTGAAACTTAGTTTTTACCTTTACATATTCTAAAGCGTCCGCATAAATCTCTAACATTTCTTTAGTTAAATGATTAAGTAAATTACCAGTTAAACGTCGTTTCAGTTGATTCCTAAAATTAACGATTTCTGCTTGCCAGTGATGACCATTTCTTTCATATTCTTCTGTCCAATAGTGCAATAATAATAAATGCCTAATAATTTGTTCTAAAAAACTTTCAACTGCATTTTTCTTTTCGCTTCCCAAATCTTCTAATTCCTCAATTAAATTGTCTAAGTCCACCTCATTTAAACGATTTTGTTTTAATAATTCAATAGTCTCTAATAGCCACAAATAATCATCAGTCTGATAGAGTTGCTGTAAATTAGTAGTAACTGTCATAAATTTACTCCCTATCTACAAAAAACCGAAAACTCGTCTTTTATTATCTGTAATGCAGTGTGGCGTAAGTCTTATGGAATGATAAATATATATTTAAATATTAATTATTTAAAAATTCTCGCACCTTTTCCAAGTAAGTGTCTGGATCTTCCAACATCGGAAAATGCGCTGTATCAGGAATCATCGTAAACTTAACTTGGTCATTTAACGATGCTGCTTGTTTACCCATTGCCGCCGGAATAATGATATCATATTCCCCAGCAACGAGCAAAGTTGGTACTTTTAAATTAGCAAACTCTTGGGGCATTAATTCCGCTTGGGCTTGACTAACAGAAGTAAAAATTGTTCCCAGGGCTGCAGCATAATCAGCATCAATAAAATCTTGTAAAAAAGCTTTACGTTCAGATTTGGGAATCGGACGATGTAAAAATCTCGCCATAAACATTCTGTCAGCTAATGGTATTTTCGCCAACCATTTAGGACGGAATTTAACTACATAACCACCAAATTTATAAAAATCACCAAAGGCTTTTTCGTCATATTCAAAAATACCACTACAAGTTAAAATGCCTTTTTCAACTCTTTGGGGATATTGGTTAAAAAATAGCGTCGCAATCGAAGCACCCATTGAATGAGCGTTAACATAAACCCGTTCAAGCTGCAACTCATCTAATAAAGTTGCTAAATCCTGAACATAATCTTCTAATTCATAACTTAGTTCTTCAATTGCTGCCGATTTTGCCTGGGTTGATGCGGTTTCGACTACAGACTCGCTGGCTTGAGCAATAGCTGGTTTACCCGCAGAACGCCCAAATCCCCGCATATCATAGAGCAAACAGTCAAATTCGTCTAATAAAGCTTCAGCCGTAGTTCGCCAATATCTAGCAGAACCAGCCCAACCATGAATAAAAACCATGACTGGCTTGACCAAATCAGGGTTTTTTCTCATCCACTCGTAATAATGCTCAACACCACGAACACTTATATAAGACATTTTCAAGTTTAGAAATTATGAAGATACAAGTTAGGAGTCTTTATTGATTATTTACTCCTAACTTTACCCATCACTTAGACCCTTTAACTCAGCATTCAGGTAGAATTTATGCTGATTCGGGTTTGGGGAGTGAAGATGGATGTACTATCAATTCGGCAGTTGAACGTTTTTCAACCATTTCTTTGGTAACTGTGCAGCGTGTCACATCTTTACGAGATGGTAACTCGTACATGACATCTAACATCAGTTCTTCGATAATACCTCGTAATGCCCTCGCGCCTGTTTTACGACGGTAGGCTTCTTGAGCGATCGCTCTCAAGGCATCTGGTTTAAATTCTAACTGAACATTGTCCATATTCAGCAACTTTTGATATTGCTTGACTAAGGCGCTGCGTGGTTGGGTCAAAATCGCCATCAGTGTTTCTTCATCCAGGGGATCTACTACCGCTACCATGGGAATCCGCCCAATAAATTCGGGAATCATGCCAAATTTCACCAAATCATCCGGTTCTAAATAGCGCAATGTGTCCGCTACCCGTTTTTCCTTGCTTTGGCCTTCTCCTGGCTGCACAAAACCAATTGACTTTTTGCCGACTCTCTGATCTACAACCTTTTCCAAACCCACGAAAGCCCCACCACAGACAAACAAAATATTACTGGTATCAATCTGGATACAGTCTTGATAAGGGTGCTTTCTGCCGCCTTGGGGAGGTACATTAGCGATCGTTCCCTCTAACATCTTCAGTAAGGCTTGTTGTACCCCTTCCCCAGAAACATCTCTAGTAATTGACGGATTTTCACTTTTACGAGCGATTTTGTCAATTTCATCAATATAGATGATTCCCCTCTGGGCTTCCTCCACATCTAAATCTGCCACCTGTAACAGCCGCAGTAAGATATTTTCTACATCTTCTCCCACATACCCTGCTTCTGTGAGTGTAGTAGCATCAGCCACAGCAAAGGGAACATCCAGAATTTTTGCCAGAGTTTGAGCTAGAAGGGTTTTGCCGCAACCAGTTGGACCAATTAGCAAAATATTCGACTTTTGCAGTTCTACTGGATCTTCAGCCCCAGCCTTACCATTACCCTTGGACTGAATCACGGCCAATCGTTTGTAATGGTTGTAAACTGCAACTGAAAGCACCTTTTTGGCTTCATCTTGTCCAATTACGTGTTCATCTAAATATTTTTTAATCTCTCTCGGTTTAGGTATTTGATTAAACGAGAGATTAGATGAACGAGCGCGACGTTTTTCTGGTGGTTCTGAGTGCGTGGCTGGTGGAGAAGCTGCACTTGTATCCAGTAATTCTTCGTCTAGAATTTCATTGCACAAGTCAACGCATTCATCGCAGATGTAGACTCCCGGCCCTGCGATTAATTTACGCACCTGCTCTTGAGACTTGCCACAAAATGAACATTTTAAATGGGAGTCGTACTTAGACATACCAGCCTCTTATTTCAGAATGGTGACGTTTTCCCCTGCTGTGGGAAGATTTTGCCGAGAAATGACCTGATCGATCAAGCCGTAGTTCTTCGCTTCTTCTGCCGACATAAAAAAGTCGCGTTCTGTATCTGCTTCAAGCTTGTCTAAAGGTTGACCAGTATGTTTTGATAGCAACTGATTTAAATTCCCCTTAATGTACAGAATTTCTCTAGCTTGAATTTCAATGTCAATGGCTTGTCCTTGAGCGCCACCCAGGGGTTGGTGAATCATTATTCGCGAGTCAGGGAGAGACATCCGCTTGCCGGCGGTTCCAGATGTTAACAAAAATGCCCCCATGCTTGCCGCTAGTCCGAAACAGATAGTAACAACATCGGGACGGATTTGTTGTATTGTATCGTAAATCGCCATGCCCGCGTAAACAGAGCCGCCAGGAGAATTAATGTATAATTGAATATCTTTTTCTGAGTCTTCTGCGTCTAGAAATAACAGTTGGGCAACAATTGAGTTAGCCACTGTATCGTCTATCGGCGTTCCTAAAAAAATAATCCTCTCTCGCAGTAGGCGGGAGTAGATATCAAAAGCCCTTTCTCCCATGCCAGACTGTTCGACCACCATTGGCACGATATTGTTAGGGCTGCTCAAGTGGGAGCTAATGGCTATGGGACTCAAGCTGGTGATGGGGTAATTTCCCGACTGCGATCTAAGCATACAATAATATTTAACAACAATGAGGACGGGTTTTGCAGCCATTATGGCTGCTTGTTTTGGAAATGGAAATTTTGATTTTAGCTATGTATTAACCATTATGCCTTATATCAAATGGGGATTGGGGATAATGTTTCTCTGTTAAGAGCTTTCTCCTACAGATTCACCGCTTCTATGTCGATAGTTGTTTCGGTGCTTGGCGGTTCTGACTCTGTTTGTTGGGTAGCACTTACAGACCCGACGGTAACTAATTCTACAGATGAGTTTTCTACGAGCCAATTGAGGACTTTACCGGATAATAATTCATCTGCCACGACTAAGCGCAGTCTATCCTGGTCTATTTCCTCATCGGTATATTGCTCTAAAAGTTCTGTCAATCTGACTTCTATTTCTTCCTTTGTGACTGTGATAGATTCACGTTTACTAATTTCTTCCAGACACAGGAAGCGTTTTATCCGTTCTATGGCATCAGGGCGCGATCGCTCTCTTAATTCTGATATAACTTGTTGAGTCAATAGTTTTTTCACATCTATGCCCTGCTCAGACAGCCGCATAGCTGATTGAGTCACCATCATATCAATTTCTTTCTCCACCAAGGTTTCTGGTAGATCAATTTCTACGTGCTTGAGTAATTCCCTTAACAGGGCTTCTTGCTGGTTGATTTTGGTTTGATCTGCGGCTTCTTTTTGATAACGCTCTTCTAATGAGGAGCGCAATTCGCCCATTGTCTCAAAATCACTCACCTCTTGAGCAAAATCATCATCTAATTCCGGTAGTTCTTTTTGTTTGATTTCTTTCAGGGTGACAGTGAACAGCGCCGCTTTACCAGCCAACTCGTTGTTACCATAGGGATCTGGGAACTGAGCCGCAACTTCTCTGGTTTCTCCAGGGTTCATCCCAATCATCCCTGATATAAAACCGGGAATAAACTTATCTTCTTGCAATTCAACTTGAAAATCCGTCGCGTCTCCACCGGGAATTGGTTTTGGTTCGCTAGATTCGTCTTCACCTTCAACTTTGCCTAGTACACCTTTAAAATCGACTATAGCAACATCTCCAAATCGCGCTTCTCTTCCTTCTACCGGCACTAAGGTCGCCATTTTTTGCCGTTCCTGATCCAGCAGTTGATCCACACGAGTTGGATCATACTTAATTTCTTCCGCTTGGACTTGGAAACCAGTGTACTGCGTGATATTAATTTCTGGTGCCACATCCACAGAAATAGAAATAGTTAGGGGTTTACCAGGTTCATACTTACTGATTAAATCCTCAAAGGAGGTGAGTAATCGAGGTTGACCAATGGCAGTAATAGCCGCTTGTTTGACTGCTTGCTCGATTCCATCGGGAATAATTTCTTCTAAGACCGTGGCTTTAATCCGACTTATACCTAAACGCTGGAGCAATATCTGCCGGGGTACTTTTCCTTTGCGAAACCCAGGAATATTTGCCGTGGTAGTTAATTTTTTAATTACCTGGTCGTATTTTTGTTTGGTAATTTCTGGTGTAATCTCTATTTCCAACCCAATTTGGCTGGCGGGAAGTTTTTCCTGGGTAACTTTCATGCTTTTGCTTTGTCTCTATTTTCTCGTGTTTTTATCTTCAGACCACAGACAAGAACCAGCCCAACGACTCAATTATAGCCATTGCTTGCTTTGCTAACTTACTGTCTCATGTTTTAGACCCCTGGACGGGACTATTGCCCTAAGCAAAGATCCAGTTTACAGCCAATGGCCAAAGACTGAACACTTTACTGATATAATTTTACTGACCTGGGGGGCAGGGGGCAGGGAAAAAGGCGACAAACGCAAGAATAATTGATCTCCTCTCACCTGTTACCTGTGATTGACAGTCTTTTTCTCTTTCACTCAGTTGCAAGTTATTGTATAGTAGTATATGATTTGAGTTAATAGTCCATCCCAAAGATAATTATTATCAACTGGAATTATTCATTAGGTTAAAAAATAAAAGCAAAAAATAACTATTTGAAAATTCTTAAATATACATTAAGGTTAAAAAAAGGCAAGGACATATCCAAAATCTAGTTGACACCTCCTATTTTAGACAGGAGCGGAAGTTTAAATTAATACAAAAAATGTTATTCACGTAAACATTAAAGGAGAAATTAAGTTTGTCTAAATCCTATCGTGTAGCTATTTTGGGGGCGACTGGTGCAGTAGGAACAGAATTACTGGAATTATTGGCGAGCCGGAATTTTCCAGTTAGTGATTTAAAATTGTTGGCATCAGAACGGAGTGCAGGGCGATCGCTAAAGTTTAAAGGAGAAAGTTTACCAGTAGAAGCAGTGAGCGATCGCTCCTTTGATCAAGTAGATTTAGTCTTAGCCAGTGCCGGGGGTAGCATCTCCAAAACCTGGGCAGGAGTAGCAGTAGCCCAGGGTGCCATAGTCATTGATAATTCTAGCGCCTTCCGCATGAACCCCGATGTTCCCCTAATAGTCCCAGAAGTCAATCCCCAAGCCATAGCTAATCACAAAGGGATTATTGCCAACCCCAACTGCACCACGATTTTAATGACAGTAGCAATCTGGCCACTCCATCAAGTAAACCCAATTAAACGGATTGTTGCCGCTACCTATCAATCGGCTAGTGGTGCTGGTGCCCAAGCCATGGAAGAAGTAAAGATCCAAAGTAAAGCTATACTACAAGGAGAAGAACCAATTGCCCAAGTGTTGCCCTACCCCCTAGCCTTTAATCTCTTTCCTCATAACTCCCCCCTAACCGATTTGGGATATTGTGAAGAAGAATTAAAAATGGTCAACGAAACCCGGAAAATTTTTGGCAATCAAGAAATTAGAATTACGGCAACTTGTGTACGGGTTCCCGTACTCCGCGCCCACTCTGAAGCCATTAACCTAGAATTTGCAACACCATTTAACCCAGATGATGCCAGAGCAATTTTAGCTCAATCACCGGGAATTAAATTAGTAGAAGATTGGCAAAAAAATTATTTTCCCATGCCAATGGAAGCCAGTGGTCGGGATGAAGTTTTAGTCGGCAGAATCCGTCAGGATATTTCCCACCCTTGTGGGTTAGAACTATGGCTGTGCGGTGATCAAATTCGTAAAGGTGCGGCCTTGAATGCAGTGCAAATTGCCGAATTATTAGTAGAAAAAAATCTCCTTTCCCAGAGAAATACCTATGTGGCAAGGGAGAAATAAAAAAATTAGGTGGTAAAAATTTTTGATTCCCGAATTAATACGCGAATCACCCTTGAAAGTAATTTGCAAATAGGTTATTAAAGTAGAACCACCAAAGATACAAACAACAAAAAGGGCTAATCAGGAGTGATAAAGAGGGTGGGAGATTTTGGTACAGTTGTAACCGCGATGATCACGCCGTTTAAAACAGACGGCAGCGTTAACTATGATGTAGCCGCAAAACTGGCAGCACATCTATGTGACAATGGCACAGACTCATTAGTAGTTTGTGGAACAACAGGGGAATCACCCACCTTGAGTTGGGACGAAGAATACCAGTTGTTCACTGAAATATTGCAAGCTGTAGCGGGGAAAGCTAAAGTAATTGCCGGTTGTGGATCTAATTCAACCAAGGAAGCGATCGCGGCGACACAAAAAGCAGCTAGAATAGGAGTACATGGTTCTTTACAAGTTGTTCCCTATTACAACAAACCCCCCCAAGAGGGGTTATATCATCACTTTCAGTCCATAGCAAAAGCCTGTCCAGACCTACCCATGTTGTTGTATAACGTTCCTGGTCGTACCGGTCAAAATCTCAGTCCAGAAACAGTTGTCCGTTTAGCTGAAATTGACAACATTGTGGGCATTAAAGAAGCCAGTGGGAACATAGACCAGTCCAGTGAAATTCGCCGCTTGACACCAAAGGAATTTCAGATTTACGCTGGAGATGATTCTTTAACCTTGCCTCTGTTAGCAGTTGGGGCTAAGGGTGTGGTAAGTGTAGCTTCTCATCTGGTAGGTAATCAACTACAGCAGATGATTCAAGCCTTTAATATGGGAAAAATTCAGATAGCTACTGATATTCATCTCAGTCTGTTCCCATTGTTTAAAGCTTTATTTTTAAATACAAACCCCATTCCTGTTAAGCAAGCATTAAAACTACAAGGTTGGGAAGTTGGTTCAACTCGTTTACCACTATGGGAAGCTGAACCAGAAATTTGTCAAAAGTTGGAGGTAGTGATGGAAAAACTGAGTTTAATCTGAATGCAAACAAGTAATGAGACAGAATTAATTACACAACTGGTTTTTCTGTTCCCTGTTCCCTGTTCCCTGTTCCCTGTTCCCTCTCCCAACGAATGAATTTAATTTTGTCCGACTACTTAGATTAAAGACTGAGTAATTGATTGTTGATAAAAAATACATAATAAATGACAGAGATTAATTGTTAGGTAAATGTCAATTTAAATATCTATGCTACAGCTGGAAGATATGAAAATCATTCAGTTTCAGATTCCTTTTATTCAAAAAAACGAACTGAATTAAATTATAGATTTAGTGTTGTATTTAATACCAAAAAAACAAGCGACAATATCAAGGAGAAAATGACTAAAAACGAAGTAAAGTCCGCCCTAAAAATTATTCCACTAGGCGGTTTGCATGAAATCGGCAAAAACACCTGTGTGTTCGAGTATAATGACGAAATAGTGCTGTTAGATGCAGGATTAGCCTTCCCCACCGAGGCTATGCACGGGGTAAACATAGTATTGCCGGATACGACCTATCTCAGAGAAAATCGCCACAAAATTCGAGGAATGATCGTTACTCACGGTCATGAAGACCACATTGGGGGGATAGCTTTTCACCTCAAACAATTTGAAATTCCGGTGATTTATGGACCCAGGCTGGCAATGGCCATGTTGGAGGGTAAACTAGAAGAAGCAGGAGTGCGCGATCGCACCGAATTAAGATCAGTCCGTCCCCGTGATATGGTGAGAATTGGACAATCCTTCATGGTGGAATATATTCGCAATACCCACTCCATTGCTGATAGTTTCACCGTTGCCATACATACCCCATTGGGTGTAGTTATCCATACGGGCGACTTTAAGATTGACCATACCCCGGTAGATGGCGAACACTTTGACCTGCAACGTCTGGCAGAACACGGCGAAAAAGGTGTACTGTGTTTGTTAAGTGATTCTACAAATTCAGAAGTACCAGGATTTACACCTTCGGAACGCTCTGTTTTTCCCAATTTAGACAGAGTATTTAGTCAAGCAACCGGGCGATTATTTGTCACCACCTTTGCTTCTAGTGTGCATCGCATCAACATGGTTTTGGAACTGGCGAAAAAGCATAACCGTGTAGTGTCAGTTGTAGGGCGTTCCATGCTCAACCTGATCGCCCATTCCCGGAATTTAGGTTATATCAAGTGTGAGGATCGGATATTTCAACCCTTGCACTCTGTCCGTGGTATGCCTGATGAGAATGTGTTGATTCTCACAACTGGTTCTCAAGGTGAGACGATGGCAGCCATGACCAGAATTGCTAACCAAGAACATCCCCACATCAAAATTCGGGCAGGAGATACGGTAGTTTTCTCTGCTAACCCCATTCCCGGTAACACGATTGCGGTGGTGAACACCATTGATAAATTGATGATTCAAGGGGCAAAGGTGGTCTATGGTAGAGATAAAGGGATTCACGTTTCTGGTCACGGCTGTCAAGAAGATCAAAAACTGATGATTGCTTTAACCCGTCCTAAGTTCTTTGTGCCTTTCCACGGTGAACATCGGATGTTGGTGAAACACTCAGAAACCGCTCAGAGTATGGGGATTCCGGCGGAGAATATGGTGATTCTCCAGAATGGTGATGTAATTGAATTAACGGAAGAATCTATCCGTGTAGCGGGTAAAGTCCAATCTGGGATTGAGTTGGTGGATACAACCAGTTCTGGTATGGTCAGTTCCAAAGTCTTGCAAGAACGGCAACGCATGGCTTCAGAAGGGATTATTACGATCGCTGCGGCCATTGATTGGAATGGTAAACTGTTGGCTAAACCGGATATTCATCTGCGGGGTGTGGTGACGAGCATAGAGCGATCGCTCCTGCTAAAATGGGTACAGCAACGGATTGAAGAAATTCTCACTGTTCGTTGGTCAGAATTTGTCACAGGTAATGAACCAGGAGATATAGATTGGGGTGGTGTGCAAGGAACTTTAGAAAAAGAGTTGGCACGTTCTATCCGTCGAGAGTTACAATGTCAACCAACTGTGACTTTGTTGATGCAAATTCCCGATGAACCACCTGTCAAGGTATCTGATGGCAGAAGACGACGGACTCGCACAACTGCACAAGTCGCTTCGTAGAAGCCCTGGCGACTAGAAGTCGCGGCTACACAGACAAAACCCACCTCCGTGGGTTTCAAACCCTTGATTTTTCATTAATCCACGCAGGTGGACTTAGCTTGTGTAGTAGCGACTTCTAGTCGCCCAAAACTTTTAAAACATCCTCTAAACGCTCATCTTTCATAATCGGACAGATTCATTTAATACTTTATCTTTAATTAACTCATGTAAATTTTCTGGTTCAGTAACATCAACTTTTCGTCCTAATAATGCGGCTAAATCTTGAATTAAAGCTATATAGTCAAATAAACTGCATTGAGAATCTAGTTCTACTAAAAAATCTACATCACTATCTGGTGTTGCTTCACCCCTAGCCACTGAACCAAAAATGCTCACATCATAAGCGCCATATTTAGCTGCAATTTTTAATATTTCTTCTATTCCCATAAACCAGTCTTCACGAATTCCCTACTTTAACTGTAATATAAATTGAAGAAATTCCCACCATCCGTTGGTCAAAATTTTTCATGGCAAGTGAACCAACAGATATAGATTGGAGTGAGTTGTGTTTTTCATAGATGGTTAGGCCGCTATCAAGATCAGTTCCCCTTCACTTTGTAGTGATCTTGACACGTTCGATTATTTCCATTAAGTAGAATCGCAATTCCTCGTAGGTTGGTTTGACGTAAAGAAACTCAACATTAAAGCAAATTATGACAATCCCCAATAACTCTTAGGAATAACGGATGCACTTAATCATACTACTAACTTTGAAAATATATGGACTTTAGCACAGAAGAGATTTCTGATATGGTAACTCTACTTCAGATGATCCCTATAAATGGTAAAGGAGTAGGGTGGTATCCACTAGAGCGTATTCTAGCGATACGTGGTCATTCAATTTCCATAGACGGAAAACTGATAAATTTATTAAAGAATTTAGAGAGTAGCGGATTTATAGAATCAAAGTCACTTTCAAAGTCTTTACATCCTCAATATGTAGTAACGAGCAAGGGAAAGCGGTGGTTGGAAAGTCAGCCAGTAAAATAGGAACATTAATTCATTAGTCGTAACCGCTCAATAATCCGGGGTAAATCGTTCAATAACAAGCCTCAAATAGCGTAAAATAGTCCCCGAATAGGTAGTCCGCCACCAAACGCATCTAAATCCTGTAATCCATGCCTAATAAGGGTTTCAAATTTTAGTTGCAAAAATAAACAATGGTTGAAACTTTTGTCCTGTAAGCATTCTAAAAATAAGATGCGTTTGCCTTGACTATGTTATTAAACTTTAATGGCCTAGTGTAGCGAAATTTAACCTACTAATCGCTCGTTTAACGTCAATAATTGCAAAGGTTTAGCAATGCTAAACCCCTACCCACACGGTGTTTTGTGAAAATTAGAGAGTGCGATTTTTTGGGAGAGTGCGATACCTGCGATGAGCTACGCTGACAGGGATTGAATATGCGATGCCTTACCATAAGTATAGTAACTCATTGCTAAAAAGCGATCCTCATTTTACCCCAAAGTGCGATAGCGAAGCGCTGACTTGTCAGTTCGCCAGCAATTCTCATTTTAAGGTTTCATGACATTGAAACCCTTGCGGTTATAGGGTTTTACCATTCTTAACAAACTCGGGGATCGCTGAAATGGCGTAAAATCGTTTCAAAATGAGAATCGCTGTCAGTTCGCCTTGTTGCTGGAATGAGAGAGCGATCGCCTTTCTGTAGACGGAGAGCGATCGCCTTGTTGTTGGAATGAGAGAGCGATCGCCTTTCTGTAGACGGAGAGCGATCGCCTTGTTGTTGGAATGAGAGTGCGATCGCCTGTTTGGTTTTGAGGTCAGAGAGCGATCGCCTTTTTGGTGGAATGAGAGAGCGATCGCTTTTTTGTTGTTGGGAATGTGCGATAGCGTTGTTGCTGGAATGAGAGAGCGATCGCTTACCATAGATATAGCCTTTTGTATAAAAAACTTAATTTTTAACTCAGATCCAGAACATTCCATAGAAGAAGAAAGAGAATGGATTATTGGAGAATCTTATAAAAATTGTTTATTGGTTGTTGTTTATACAATGAGAAGCGAAACAATTAGAATTATCAGTGCTAGACCTGCAACAAAATCGGAGCGTCAACAATATGAAGAAGAATGATGAATTTCCTTTTGCTCATGCTAGAAGAATTACTCCATTAGAAGTAATAGCTGCTGAACAAGCTATTCAAGAACAGTTTGGAATCAATTACACTCGACGAGGAAGACCAGTTAAAAGTGAAACAGAAAAATATCAATCAGTTTCTATTAGATTACATCCTCAAGTGATTACTTGGGCAAAATCTGAAGCAGAAAAACAGGGAGTTGGATATCAAACAATTATTAATGAAGCATTACTAAAACTTGTTTCATAGCTTTTTGTACTGTAAAAAAGAGCGATCGCCTTGTTGCTGGAATCAGAGAGCGATTTTTAGGAAGAACGGAGAGCGATCGCCTATACTAAAAGTAGGTTATAATTTCTAATTTATATGAAGTTAGAATTTGAATGGGATGATAACAAAGCACAAATAAACTTTGATAAACATAAAGTAAATTTTGAGGAAGCAAAAACAGTATTTGATGATCCGTTTGCATTGATATTTGATGATTTAGCTCATTCTTTCGGTGAACAAAGGGAAATTATTATTGGTTATTCTAATAGAAATCGTTTACTTGTAGTTTGCTTTACTGAAAGAGAAAAGGGTTTAATCCGTATTTTCAGTTCTCGTTTAACCACCAAAAAAGAAAGACAGGATTATGAACAAAACACCAAATATTAACGAAGATTCTTTTGAATCAGACGATTTATTGCCTGAATATGATTTCGATTATAGCAAAGCTCGTCCTAATCGTTTTGCATCAACACCAGAAAATAGAATTACTATTACCCTTGATCCTGATGTTGCTAAAATTTTTCAAACATCAGAAGCAGTAAATCGCGCTTTACGTTGTTTATTATCAGCTATTCCTGAAATATAAACTGTCTTGAAAAGCGATACCTGCTGTGGGTTAACGCGATAGCGCAAGCGCTGCTGCTTTCAGCAGATCGCCTTTTTGTTGTTGGGAAAGTGCGATCGCTCACTGTAGATATAGTAACTCATTGCCAAAAAGCGATCTTTATTTTACCCCAAAGTGCGATCGCAATTTAGATATAATACAAACATTCTGAATTAAAAGCTTATGAATTTAAAAACGATTAAAACTGAAACAGATTATCAAGAAGCATTAAAAGAAATTGAACAGGTTTTTGATGCTGAACCAAATACACCAGAATATGAAAAATTAGATATTTTAACAACTTTAGTAGAAGCTTATGAACAAAAATATTATCCTATAGATCCTCCATCCCCCATCGCAGCAATTTTGTATTATCTAGAAAGTCGTAATCAGGGAATCGCTGATTTTATTGAAAATCTGAAACGTCACGGAGTCAGTGAGGAAATAATTAATCTAGCCTTAAAGGAAATGATTAATTAATAGTTTATAAACTCAAAATTAGAATTATCAGTGCTAGACTTGCAACAAAATTGGAGCGTCAACAATATGAAGAAGAAAGCTGAATTTCCTTTTAATCATGCTAGAAGAATTAGTTCCTCAGAAGTAATAGCTGCTGAACAAGCTATTCAAGAACAATTTGGAGGTATCGCTTTTCTTTCGTTATGGAAAATGGAGTGCGATCGCGCAAGCAATCCGTAGGAATCGCCTTTCTGTAGGTGGAATGATGGAGAGCGATCGCTACGCTAGTATTTTATTGATTCCTCTCTTTACACTGAAAATTACCACAAATCTCGTAAAACAGGCAATGGAATCTATTCGTTTTATAGATGTTACTTCTTGGATTGAATCTATTTTTGGTTCTTCCATGCTCTCTCAAAGACGAAATCTTAAATCCGCGTATATTTTCTGGTATTTTAGTCGTCATTAAAAAACTCTCTGGGTGAAATATTTAAAGCGTCTGCTATTTTGTGAATGTTTAAAAGACTTATATTTCTTTCTCCACGCTCGACTCCTCCGATATAGCTACGATCTAAGTGACATAAATGTGCTAATTCTTCCTGGGATAGTCCACGGGCTTGCCTAATTTGACGTAGACGATCGCCGAATTTTTTCTTAACATTTGTATGATTAGGTATTGTCATAACAGCGATTAAAAACTATTGCTGCTTATGAGTCCACAGACTTTAAGTACCATAAATTTCTGAATCAACTCTAGGAATGACGCACGGGGTAAGAAACAGATGGGTTTGGTAGCTGGCTTACCCTGGATACTCTTACAGGAGATAAAATCCTTCATCCTTACTTCTAAAAATATTAAGAAATGATAAAATTATTAAGTTTTTAGATAAAGACTTGTACTTTTCTAAAGTATGATTAAGAAAATGATAAACAAGCTCCGGGCAGTAAGATCCGGCTAGAAATTGCCTTGTGTACTACTTAGTAAGAGGCAAATAGTTTTTATTTTTTAACTTAACCAAGTTCCAGAGGCGAAAAAAGGCGTGGGTCAGTATCAACCTGCTCAACTTAAACAGTATAATCCAGAGGCGATCGCTAGTTACTTTCGTTATCGTCCCTGGGAAATTTGGGGACGACTGGTAAGAATTATCTGGTGTTTTGCAGGATTTATACTCGGTCTGAAATGGGACGAATGGCAAAATAAAATTGAGCAGCACAAAGAAAAACGAGCTATCCAGCTACGAGAACTGCTCACCCGACTCGGACCAACATTTATTAAAGTTGGTCAAGCCCTATCCACTCGTCCCGACTTAATCCGCAAAGATTTCTTAGAAGAACTGGTAAAACTACAAGACCAGTTACCACCCTTTGATAATAATCTGGCATACCACATTATTGAAACCGAGCTAGAACGTTCGATTTGGGATGTTTTTAGCGAATTATCGCCCAAACCAGTAGCTGCTGCCAGTTTAGGTCAAGTCTACCGTGGGCGTTTGCGGAGTGGAGAAGAAGTAGCCGTCAAGGTACAACGTCCCAACCTACGACCTGTAATGATGCGGGACTTGTATTTAATGCGTTGGGCTGCTAGTTGGCTTTCTCCTTGGCTACCTCTCAATCTAGGTCATGATTTGACACTGATTGTAGATGAGTTTGGGACAAAGTTATTTGAAGAAATTGATTATATTAACGAAGGTCGCAACGCCGAAAAATTTGCTGGTAACTTCCGCGACGATCTCCAGGTAAAAGTTCCCTCTATTTACTGGCACTATACCACCACTCATGTTTTAACCTTGGAGTGGATTAATGGATTCAAACTCACAGACACTACAAAGATCCGGGAAGTAGGTTTAGACCCAGAAGCAATAATTCAAATTGGCGTAACTTCCGGCTTACAACAACTTTTAGAACATGGGTTTTTCCATGCTGACCCCCATCCAGGTAATTTATTTGCTGTCCCTGACGGTAGGATGGCTTACATTGACTTTGGGATGATGGATCAGTTGGAGGAAAGTACCAAGGAAAACCTAGTAGATGCCTTAGTGCATTTGGTGAATAAGGATTACACTGATCTAGCGGAAGACTTTGTAAAACTGGGTTTTTTAACTTCAGATACGAATATTGCCCCCATCGTACCAGCTTTAGAAGCGGTGTTAGGAAACGCCATTGGTAAGAACGTCAAGGACTTTAATTTCAGAACAATTACCGATGAATTTTCGGAATTGATGTATGAATATCCTTTTCGAGTTCCTGCTAAATTTGCCTTGATCATTCGTTCCCTTGTTACCCAAGAAGGAATTGCATTAAGCCTAAATCCAGAGTTTAAAATTGTGGAAGTGGCTTATCCCTATGTAGCAAGACGACTGTTGACCGGGGAATCACCGGGATTAAGACGACGGTTATTGAATGTGTTATTTAAAAATGGTAAATTTCAATGGCAAAGGTTAGAGAATTTAATAGCGATCGCTCGCACCGATAGTAACTTTGATGTCTTACCCACAGCCAAATTAGGGTTGCAATTTATGTTATCGGAAGAAGGTAAGTTTCTGCGTCGTCAGTTAGTCTTGGCTTTAACTGAAGATGACCGCTTACACACCGAAGAAGTGCAAAGCTTGTGGAACTTAGTCAAAGATGACCTACCCGCAAATAGATTATTAGATGTAGCGATCGCTCTTTTAACAGATTTCTCCAAAGAAAGCGTAGCGGCTATTCTGCCAAAAGATCAACCCCTTGCTGCCAGTAAAAACTAATTTTTAACAAATCAGGAGTGTTCATGTACTATTATCCACTGCAACCACCATATTTTCTGCTTCTAGCAGGGTTTCTCACCGCATTAACTTCTGGTTTAGCCTTATCCGGTACGTTAAAAGTAATTGTGCAGCAATGGCCTAGTGAAAACCAAGAAAATATCAAACCTCGTTCCTCATTAAAACAGTTATTTGTCCCCTTTCTAGGTATAACTGCTGGAGTGTGTTTATTTCTTTCCTGCGGTTTAGAAATATTCGGTTTTCCTTCTCCCCTAGCTTTAGGAGTGGGTTTACCAATTAGCCTATTAACCTGCTTATTAGTGTGGTTACAGTTAGGTAGTTTGCTAGTATTTGTCCAACGTCAAGGAATGCGATCGCTCGATTTAGATTCTTGGTCATAAATCACGGATTAAATGGATTTCACTGATTTCACGGATTTTATGATTAATGAGGATTGATGGATTTTACGAGTAACTTATTTTTTGTGCTTGTGACAATTTAGCGGAAACGGTATACCCAAAGATTGATGGAAATTTTCTTGCACCTTTCGGGTTAACCTGCGGGAAACTTGACGAACAATTTGCATAAGTAAGCGATCGCCTGTAGACTGAATTAAAGAGTGAGGTAAACGCTGGATAAATTTGGGGAAATTAAGCTCAACCCTCAAATCCAATTGCCATTCAACTTTGGTAACTTCATTGACATTAGTAGATACATCACTTGGTATATCTTCAACTAACTGTAATGATGCTTGATAGTCCACATCATAACCGGGGGGATGGTAATCAGGAATGGGGATAGTGCGGATACGGTATATTCCCTGATCTGCGGGTAATAATTCCAAGCCAATTTTTGGCTCAACCTCATAACCAAAAGAGCTAAAACGACCAATTACTAAAGCATAAGCATTTTCTCCCAATGATTGCACCGTCATCGGTTCAGCACAGTTAGCAAACCATAAAGAGTGATTATTTAGATAATCAATAACACTAGCTGTAGGAGCGTACATTTCCATACAGTCTTGGTAACGAACATAAAATTTTGTTATCCCTGGATTGGATTGCTGAAAAAACGGTTCACCGTCCGCGACATTGGAGTTTCCGGGTAAACCCGATTCGTTGATGTCTAAGGATTGAAATTTCCTATTTTGTGAAACCATAAATCCGATTTTTGTTTTTATATATTTTGAGTTTGGCGTTTGTTTAGATTAAAAGTTCCCCTGAATGGAGATTTTTACACCAAGATGCTAAGTTAAAGAAAATCTCCTGTAATGGCTAGGTTAATATTATCGATTCTCATGTTGCCATATAAAGAGCGATCGCACTACGATACAAATCACAACTTTATCCAAAAATCATCACAATTAAGTTATATTAGTTTCCCAGGATCACAAACTTTATGAAAGCATTTGTCGCAGGAGCAACCGGTGAAACAGGCCGTCGTATCGTCCAAGAATTGGTATCACGGAATATACCCGTTCGTGCTTTGGTGCGGGATATCGAGAAAGCTAGAGCGATTATTCCTCCAGAAGTTGAATTAGTTGTAGGCGATATATTAGAACCAGAAAGCCTTGCAGCCGCATTGGGTGATAGCACTGTAATATTATGCGCTACTGGTGCAAAACCCAGCTTTGACCCCACTGGTCCCTATAAAGTAGATTTTGAAGGTACAAAAAACTTAGTAAATGCCGCAAAATCCCAGCAAATTCAACATTTTGTCTTGGTTTCTTCCTTATGTATTTCCCAGTTTTTCCATCCTTTGAACCTGTTTTGGTTAATTTTGTTTTGGAAAAAACAAGCCGAAGAATATATCCAAAAAAGTGGACTCACCTATACAATTGTGCGACCTGGGGGGCTAAAAAATCAAGATAACACCGACCCAATAGTGATGCAGGGTGCTGATACATTGTTTGATGGTAGCATTCCCCGGCAAAAAGTGGCTCAGGTTTGTGTAGAATCTTTATTTGAAACGGCAGCACATAATAAAATTGTCGAGATTGTGGCTAAACCAGAGGCTACAGCTAAAAGTTTTAGGGAATTATTTCAACAGTGCTGAGTTGGGAGTTAGGAGTTTGAAATTTAAAGGCGTAGAAAAATTAATTGCCCCAATAGCTGCCCTCCTTGGCTTTGTGTATATGTTTCAGTGGTATATTGGTGGAGATGTGCGATCGCCCTCGGATCCCATATTTGAACGTAAACAGCCCGTTTTGGTGATGAAAGGAGGAGACCCTTACATTCGTGCCTTAATGCGAACCATCTCCGCCAGTGAATCCACCAGTAATCGTCCTTATTCTGTATTGTATGGTGGTCAACAGGTCAATGATCTCAGCCGACATCCTGAAATATGCGTCACCATTGTCACAGGACCCAATACAGGTAATTGTTCCACTGCTGCGGGTAGATATCAAATCATCAATACAACTTGGTATGAAATTGCCCCTCGCTATCATCCCAAACCGAACCAAGTGATGTTTTGGGTTAACTATAGTTTTGAACCAGAATATCAAGACGTAGTGGTTTACCGTTGGTTAAAAGATCAGAAAATATGGAAAACTGACATTTCTCAACTCCTACGTCAAAAAAAGTTAAATGATGTTTTACGCCAACTTTCTCCCACTTGGACAAGTTTAGGATATGGGATAGAAACTAATTCCAACACCAGTTCTTTGCCCAAAGTTTATCAAAAAGTCTTACAAGAAGAATTAAAATCTGTCAATTCGACATTATCTCCCAAATCAAACATCAAAACAAAGTAGGGTGGGCATTGCCCACCAAAACCCACCTAATAAACTACTTATAGCGGTCATAAATCATTCGTGATAAACAAGATCCCCGACTTCTTAAAGAAATTGCAGATCTGGACACTAATAGAATTATTATGAGAATATCTGGTCATTTTCAATTTTTAATTCTAGTTTAGCCGATCTATCTTGCCATTTTACCCACAATAGAAACGGGATTGCCATCAACTGACTGATAACAGAAAAGATCACCAATAAAATAATAGACCTATCATATAAAACACCCATTAAAACACTACCTAAAAACCACGATAAACCATAACCTGCACTAAATATCCCATAAGCAGAAGCCCTTTTATTCTTAGATACCAGCTTCGCAACAGTAGCTTTGAGAATAGATTCTTGTGCGCCCATACCCACACCCCACAAAATCATTCCTGCTAACGCAAAGGTGCTATGATCAGAAAAAGCCAAAGGCGAAAATAAACAAGAAAAGCAGACCGCAACAACTAGAATTAATATTCCACTGCGGTCAAATAGATACCCAAATATCAGTGCTGCTACAGCATCGACTGCCATAGCTAAAGCATAAAATAGAGGAATTGTTGTACCTGTAGCGATTTCTTGTTTTTGCAAGTGATAAGCAATGAGAGGAAAATCCGCATATCCAGCCGCTACTAGGGCTACAGCACCAAGATAAATCCAAAAAACCTGCGGAAACCCTTCTTCTTGATTTTCTAAGGTTTCTTCTTCAAAATCCTGGGGATTGGGGTAAATAACTTGCAATATTAACAGCATTACCAATCCTAGAACAGCAGGAACAATCAAAATTGCAAAGCCATTCTGGTAACTTCCATGGAAATAAAGCACTGCGGCTACAGCTAAGGGACCCATAACCGCACCAGTTTGATCCATTGCTTCATGTAAACCAAAACCAAATCCACTACCCAATTGACTAACACCGTGAGAAAGTAGGGCATCCCGTGGAGGAGTCCGTATTGCCTTACCTGTGCGTTCAGCAATCATTAAAGCTGCTGCTACTTCCCATCTTCCTGCAAAGGCTAACAGAGGTACTACTGCTGTATTTAAGAAGAATCCTAAAGTAGTAATCATCCAATATTTGCCTGTTTTATCGCTAAAATAACCAATTACCAAGCGAAAACAGTAGCCAATTAACTCCCCAAACCCGGCTATTAAACCAACTACAGTACCGCTTGCTCCCAAAACTTGCAGATAAACGCCTGTAATACTACGCGCACCCTCATAAGTAGCATCAGCACAAAGGCTAACAAATCCGAGTAAAATAACAAACCTTAGAGCAGCATTTTTTTGGAGCATTTTTACTTAACAGTAGTTTTCGATTAAACCCACCACAAAAATAATCTGTAATTGATCCTTCATCCGCGTTAATTTGCGTTAATCTGCGTTTCATTCCTCTTCCATTTGTGGTACATTTTGAGCTAACCCCAATTAAACTATTTCTTTAAAAGGTAGGCGAATTTTAATCTCTTGGTAAAATTCTTCTTGAAAAAGTTCCACTTTAGATTGAGCGGAAAGCAAGAGTAATGCCCAGAATACACTAACTAAGTGACTATGCTCCGACTCATGACTAGAATTAGTTTGATCTGGTTGCTTTGCCTTTGTCCACATCTGTACCAATTGTTCTAAATTCCAACAATTTTCCTCTAAATTTAGTTCTTTAGCCGAAAAATGTAACACTTCTTCTACTTCTCTTGCCACTTCTGTCAAATTTTCTTGGTGAGCTAATTCTAGTGCCTCGCGCATAGCTTGTACACTAGCCTGACGCTTAGGACGCTGAGGTTTTTTAACTTTATCTACCAGTTTCAACTGATTAGCCATGATCTGCAATTGATCGATTAATTCTTGCAGAGTCACACGACGCTTTGGTGGTGGCATTGCTGAGGGACGACGACGCAAATGGCGCTCTAAATAAAGACGATGAGCAGGATGTAATGCCCCATCTTCATCTGGAAAAATAGCATCATCTAAATCTTCTGTAGCATCATTGACTGTAGATAATTGCATTAATGTATTAGCTTTAAATAAAACTAGCATTGATGCGGATAAAAAAGCCTGTCCAGATTGGGATAAGTCAGATTCATAACCTCTGATTGTGGCTTCAGGAGCCATTAGTTCTAAATAACGGTCAATTACCTCAATTACCTGTACATCCCAAGGGTCAATTTCTCCTTGTTCGGCTTGGTCAATGAGGTGTGTAATTGTTTTTAATAGCTGTGCAGCATCCATGTATTGTCAATTTTAGATCAGGTCTTGTTTAAACCATAAACTTTAGACCTCTTGCATAAATACTTTGGTGTCGCCAAGAATATTCTTGAAAAGCTCACGCAAAGGCGCAAAGACGCAAAGAAGAATTTGAAAATCACGACTTTTGCAAGAGGTCTTTTGTCAACTCAGCCTTCCTCTTGATCTGGTGGCGAGTCGTAATTAATAGTAAAGTTAGATACAGATTCACTCTGTTTATAGTTTTTGATGGCATCGAAAGTGCCTTTGATAGTACCAGCGATAGGTACAGCAACTAATGTTCCTAACAATCCGGCAATCTCAAAGCCCATTAAAATAGAGATAAAAATCCAAATGGGATTTAGTCCGATAAAGTCACCTAATAATTTAGGTGCTAAGAGATTATCTTTGATTTGTTGCATAATGGTTGCCATTAATGCTACTGGAAACCCTAACCACCAATTTTGTAGTAATACTAAGATTGTGACTAAACCAATACCTAAAGCTGCTCCGACAAAAGGAATAAGTTCAGAAATTCCGATGACGATCGCAAACAATAGAGCAAATGGTACTCTCAGAAATAAGAAAATAGGGGTAAGGGCTACCACCATAAACAGTCCTAATAATAGTTGACTGAGGAAAAAGTTATGGAAATTGAGTTGTAAAGATTTGCTGAAAGGGACTCCAATGGAAGATGGTAACAGATTTATTAGACCATACCAGACGCGATCGCCATAGAGCAGCATATAAAATGCCAGGACAATTACCAAGACTACATTAATTAATCCTGATAGCAGTGTCCCTGCCACCCCCACAGCCCCAGAAGCTATTTGCTGCACCAAATTTTGAATACTGCCATTAATTTGACCACTTATGACTCTTAAATCAACAGGTAATCGCCGTTGCTTGGCTAATGTCTCCCATTTTTCTAGATTTTCCTGACTTGCCGATAACCAATCAGGGATCTTATTTAACAGTTGAATTGTTTGATCAATGACAACTGGTACAAGAGTAACACCCAAAACCACGAACAAAGTTAAGGTGATAAATAAAACGATAATTACTGCCTGAGTATGGGTAATCCTAGCTTTTTCAAACAATTTTACCGGATAATTAAGTAAAAAAGCCAATATTGCCGCAATACTTAAAATAGTAATTGGGTTTTGAAAAAAACGAAACAGTACAGAGAGCAGCCAAACATTAAGAGCAATAATCGGGCCACTCAGACCGTAAATTAACAGAGTTTGCAGAGAGGCTGAACGGCGCATCTGATTTAAATAAAAGATTCGTAGAGAAAATTAGAGAAAATTTGTAAAACTCAAGTTATTACTCATTGTAATCATAAATATTTTTTTTAATAATTGTATTAAGTATATTTGAAAACAAAAAACTAAACCTCAATGGATAGAACCATAGCAGACCTCCGCAAAGACTACACCTTACAAGATTTGCATGAAGACGGGGTTGACCCCAATCCCTTTATACAATTTCAAACTTGGTTTACTCAAGCCACAACAGCCCAACTACCAGAACCCAACGCCATGAGTCTTGCCACCTGTACACCAGATGGTAAACCCTCGGCGAGAATGGTGCTATTAAAGGACTTTGACCAAAGGGGTTTTGTCTTATTTACTAACTACAACAGCCATAAAGGGCAAGAATTAACCATAAATCCCCATGCAGCCTTAGTTTTTTGGTGGGCAGAATTAGAACGCCAAGTGAGGATTGTTGGCACTGTAGAAAAAATCGCCCCAGAGGAATCTGACAAGTATTTTAATATGCGTCCCCCTAACAATCGTTTGGGTGCATGGGCATCTAATCAAAGTCAAGTCATTGCCAGCAGGGAAGTATTAGAACAGCAATTACAACAATTACAGCGCGAATATGAAAATCAGGAAGTTCCTAGACCACCTCACTGGGGAGGGTTTCGGGTGATACCGAAAGAAATAGAGTTTTGGCAGGGACGACCCAGCCGTTTACACGATCGCTTGCTGTATACTAAGTTAGATCATGGCAGTTGGAAAATAGAACGTTTATCACCTTAACTTTTTGTAAGTAGTCGGACAAAATTAAATTCATTCGTTGAGAGAGGGAACAGGGAACAGGGAACAGGGAACAGAAAAATTAGTTGTGTAATTAATTCTGTCTCATTACTTAGCAGGTAAAGGACATTAGACCTCTTGCATAAATACTTTGGTGTCGCCAAGAATATACTTGAAAAGCTCACGCAATCGCGCTTCGCGATCTCGCAGAGTAGGCGCAAAGAAGCAAAGAAGAATTTGAAAATTACGACTTTTGCAAGAAGTCTAGGTTTTACTCCTGACTCCTGACTCCTGACTCCTGACTCCTGCTATAAAATGACGCTTTAAGGCTGCAAATGCTGGACAAGGGGCGGAAGATTGTAGATTTTCGGGTTTATTCCAGGTAAAGGGTGCTTTTTGAGCGGCTGACATCCATAACAACCGCTTGGCTCTAGTCATGGCAACATAGAGTAATCGGTATTCTTCAGCGATTTTTAAATATTTTGCCTGTTCCCAAGCTTGACTAATTTCCGGTACAGTTTTTGTATGGAGTGCAGCCCGAATTTGGGCGCGGGCAACTTCTGATAAGGTAAAATCACCTAAAAATTGGCTTTGGGGAGGAATCCAAAATTTACCGGGAATCAGATTCTCGTGGAGAAAGGGTAGAAATACATAATCCCAGTCTAGCCCTTTGGCTTTGTGCATGGTGATAATTGTTAACTGACCTTCCTTGGTGTATTGTTCTTCTAAATTTTCTGTATCCACTGGTTCAAATCGTTCGGAACTAACAATCTCACTTAAAGCCGAAAGCATCGCCCCCATTGTATTATCACCGAATATTTGCTGGTTGATACGTTCTGCCAGTTTGTCGGCTGTAGCCAGTTCTGCTTGGTTATAATTGAGGGTTAAGGCTAAAAAGGAAATAATTTGATACAGAGGAAGTTGGAGACGGGCGCGGAGGATACTACGACATAAATGGGCAGCTTTCTGAACTGTTTCTAGTTGGGGTGCAGCTAAGGGTCCTGGATAGAGAAATTCTTCAGGCATACTGGCTAGGGTGTTGATGTCTTGGGTGGGAATTAATTGACGTGCGACGAGGACATCAAGACTGGCTTTGAGATAATCTGGAGAATGGGGGCGATCGCAAAATTGTAATAATGATAAAATTTCTTGGGGAACATGAGATCGACGTTCTCTTTCTCCCACATCATAAAGTCTAATTTTATGCTCTTGACATATCGACTCTAAAGCTGTAGCCAACCATTTCCCTTGACGATTTTCCCTGACTAACACCGAAGCGCGAGATTTAGGATCTTGGGTAAATAATTCAATTACTTTGTGAGAAAGTAACTCAACTGTATGATGAATATCACGGGGGCTATATAGTTCCAACCCTTGACCACAGGGTGCTGGATTAGCATCTGGTTGAGGATCATCTATCCCAACTGGTTGAATCATCTGGTGTAGAAATGGTAATTCTCCTGTTGTTTGTGACCACTGATTATTCACCCACTCCAAAACAAAGTTAGCTGCGTTGATAATAATTTTGGTGCTGCGACCAGCTTGATCCATTGTTGCCAGTCGTTGTTCAAGGTGACACTTTTTACAAAAATCACGAAAATAAATCGGGTCTGCGGGAGTAAAGGTGGAGTTAATAGCTTGATTAGGGTCGCCAACTCGCACTAAGTTATAAGAATTTTCTCCTTTTTGAGCCAATATTTCTAGTAATTGAGTTTGTAATGGACTAGAATCTTGAGCTTCGTCTTCAAAAACGGCGAAAATTTGGTTTTGTTCGATACGTTGACCGCTCTTATTGTCGAGAACACGCAAAGCTGCTAAGATCATATCATCGTAGTCGATACAGTCTGGTGTTCTATTTGACCTATGACGCATTAAGTTTTCATATTGTTCATACAGTCCGGCGCCTACTTCTAATATTTGATATTCATCTGTTGTTTGTTGATTCCATAACCGTAATTTGTCGGGTGATATCCCGGAACTTTTGGCTTCATGAATGACGGTATAGGCTAAATCTGGTAATATTTCTGTTCTTAATACTGACTGACGACGCAATCTTTCTGTTTCTTCCCCGTCAAAATTTTGACCTTCGAGTAAGCGAGAATAGATGCCGGGATGGTTAACAATCCATTGTTCTACAGCAGTGCGGATAAAACGGTGGCTTTGGTTGGGGGTAATTAAGGTGACGTTTTCTAATTGTAACCCCGATAAATCTGGATGACGACTGGCAATATTTAAGGCTAATCCATGTAAGGTGTAAACTGCAAAACCTGTTTGTGGTAAAGATAATTCTTTTAAATTTTGGCGGATTTTAAATTTAATATTGGCGGCAGCAGAACGGGTAAAGGTGACTATAATTAATTGTCGGCGATAATTGGTTTGTGTAGTTAGAGAATGTTGATATTGACGAGCTATGGCTATGGCCGCAGCTACGGCCATTCCTGTGGATTTACCCGCACCAGGAACAGCAGAAACCGCTAATGAACCGGATTTCCACTCAGCCATTTGCTTTTGTCCAGGACGCAAGCGATCGCTCATTTTGATGATATTCTGTTCTAACTGCTCAATAGAATTTCTCGTTTCTTGATTTAACATATTTACTTTTTAAACCCGTTCTAATGGCAAATGGCAGAGTTGACAAACATTATTTCAGTTTATTCGGTGCAGTTTTACTGGGGGCTATTTTCCGCTTTTGGTATTTAGATTTAAAACCTCTGTGGATGGATGAGGTAATTACTGCTATTTTTAGTTTGGGTAAAAATTACGCTGATTTACCTTTAAATACAGTTTTTCCCCTCAACGCTGTATCAGAAATTTTTACTTTTGTCCCTGGGATAACTTGCAGTCAAATTGCTGAAAACCTTGCCAGTCAATCTACTCACCCACCACTATTTTTTTGTATGATGTACAAATGGTTAGGGTGGTTGCATCCTTGGGGTGCGGAATGGGTGACAAAAGTGCGATCGCTACCAGTTATATTTGGTATCACTACAATTCTAGCCATTTATGCCCTTAACCGTCTCGCTTTTTCCCCAAAATCGGGAATTATGGCAGCATGGATCATGGCCGTTTCCCCTTTTGCTGTTTACCTTTCCCAAGAAGCAAGGCATTACACCCTACCCATGCTCTTAATCACTTTAGCATTAGTGGGACTAATACAAATACAGCAAGATATATCCACACGTTCCAAAATTAGACTTTGGGTTTGGTTAATTTGGGGAATTATTAATATAATCGGTCTTTATATTCATTATTTTTTCATAATAGCATTCATCGCCCAAATTCTTACAATTTCACTATTGCTTTATCAGACTAAATCGAAAATTATTAATCAGCGTCGAGTCATTCTAGAATTAGTTTTATCTACCACAGCCATTATTATTAGTTTTATTCCTTGGTTATCAGTCATATTCAGCCATTTTCGTAGTTCAGATACTAGCTGGTTGCCTACCACTAATCACATTGCCCCAATTTATCAAACCTTAATGAATTGGGTATTAATGATCGTTATTTTTCCTGTAGAAAATCCATCTTTAGTAATTGCCATTTGTTCTGGATTGTTAATGTTAATCTTTACTATTTGGGTAACTTGGCAAATCTTACCACCATTAAAATTTCTCTGGTTAGAAAATAAAACTAACCTACCCATATTCACCCTTTTAAGTTTTACCGGATTTGTCTTATTGCAATTTTTATTTATTGCCTATATTTTAGGTAAAGATATCACCATTATTCCTCGCTATAGTTTTGTTTATTATCCTAGCTTCTGTGTTTTACTAGCAGCAAGTTTCACAAGAAATAAAAATTTATTTTTAAAACGCATAAATTCAATATATATATTTCTGTTGGTAGGATTAATTAGTTGTGTTTTTGTTGTTTCTAATTTAGCATTTCAAAAACCATTTCAACCAGAGCAAGTTGCGAAAAACCTCAACCTAGAACCAACCAAACCCTTAATGTTAGTGATAGGTTATGATAATTATCAAGAAGTAGCAGCAGGATTAAGTTTTGCCTTAGCTTTAGATCAAGTAAGAAATAACAACATGGATAGTTTAGCTTTTATAAATAAACCCCCCAGTTTTGATCTTCTTAAAAACAAGCTTTCTCAAATTTCCACACCCAACGTATCTCAATTAAATCTATGGATTGTCGGTGCAAGCATGATCAGAAAAGACTTTTCACCACAGTTACAACTTAGTCAACAAATGACCTGCAATATAGATATTAACCAACATTATCGCATCGGAAGATTTCCTTATCAACTTTATCGTTGTCAGAGTTTGAAAAGTTTCTGGGAATTATAAATCACTACTACACAAACATGGAAGGCATTAAAACACAACTTGCCAATAAATTTATATTAGGGCTTACCCACTGTACAAATTAATCATAATCTGTTTTTACCAAAATAGGTTGTTTCAGGTTGTGGGTAATTATGCTTTTACCGATAAATTAACCGTGGGGTAGGGGTTTAGCATTGCTCATTGGTGTCAACTTAGGCTCTAATCGTTGTCCCACAAACGTATTACCCCACCCCTTAATCCCCTCCCCTCTTGAG
>NZ_JAYGHC010000003.1:65971-94895 GCF_034932285.1 Cronbergia sp. UHCC 0137 | reverse complement strand
GGGTAATCAGATCACTTTAGCAAAAGCGGGGGTGAGGTTCTTCTTGATTGTTGGGGAACTGAATAAGTTTGATCTAACGGCATTATCAGGGTTTTACGTTAAGTTGACACCAATGAGCATTGCTAAACCCCTACGATAAATATAGTTTCTCCACCAATACCTTGTCCAAATCGAAAAAAGTCTTGCTACAAAGCGGTCTTTTCTGACCCAGGTTGGGACGGTCTACCACTTCTTCTAACATACCTCTAAGATACAAGGTTGGGTTGACGCAAGGAAACTCAACAAATGCGTCGGGTTGCGCTATCGCTTAACCCAACCTACAGACTACAGACTGATTTACGCACTTACCTATTTCGTATTTCGCATAGCGAGAAAATTTTTTGTCTGAATCAGGATATCCAGAGGTTATGTTTAGTGGTGCAGCGAGGACTTAGCAGATCTTTGCACTCTTGCACTTTTCTCTTTGCTCTTCTTTCCTTTTCTCTTCTTCACCTTCGCACTAGGCGATAATTTTTTTGTCTGAATCAGGATAACCAGGATTAGAGGATTTACAGGATTGTAATTTGATGGTTGATAGATGAGATTCATATATTTATTCTTCCATCTCACTTCATCAATATTTACTTTTCTCTATACTAAATTATTAACAACTAACCAATAATCAAACAGTCACATCCTGTACATCCTGATTCAGACATTTATTTTCTTCTTTGCATCTTTACTCCTTTGCGCGAAATAAAAACCCAATAAACTAACAACTAATCCCCCTATTTATACATAATGAATAACCCCCATCAACAACTACTCCAACAAATAGACCTCATGCTTCGCGCCCGCTATCCCCTACTATATATAGTCGGAGTCGAAGAAGAACCAATAGAAGAAGTCCTCCAACAACTCACCCCAATATCCCAGACACCAAGCCATACATAACTAGCAAGTTGGGTTACTATCATTCCTCACATACCAATCTCTCCAATATCTGCTGTAAATCACTTGTTAACTCAGATACGGCTTGTCTCGCACCGACACGACTGTTTTTATAACCTGGATAACGTTCAGTAACAGATATGGGTTTACCCACGGTAATTTTTACCCGTTGTTTACCTAATTCTGGAAGTTGTAAAGGATTACCACCTTTAATTTTTCTGACCATATCTGATAAAAGTAACGTAGTTTCGGCAAATCTTTCCACTGTGGGTTTATCGCGGACATAACTACCAGAAACAGCGACAAAATTTTCTACTAATCTCATGTGCCACATTCGCGCATAAGCTTCTTCGGCAATTCTATCACCCAAGGCTTTTTCAATGGGAGATAATGATTTAATATCTTTAAAATCTTCTCTAAATATGTAGTTCCAACCTGCTTGTTCTACTCTTCTACATCTATCAGTCCAATTACCTCTGGATGATAAATCAAAATACTGTTCAGCAATAAATAAAGCTACATTCATCACAGATTGTAACCGATAAGCCAAGGCTTCATTTCTATCTGTAATTTCCCCGGAAGTAATTTTTTCATCTGGCAATTTTTGATGATAGAAACGGGTGTAAAACTGCTCCATGATGGATAACAGATGTTCAGCTAAAGTTAACAGTCGGGGATAAAGGGATTCTAAATCTGCTTTAGTTTCTTGGTTGACAAATAAACCACTTGCTGTTTCTAATTCAGTTAACAGATTAGCGATCGCACTCCAAGGTTCATTAATATAACTATATTTCAACCCAACTGGTAAAATGAAAACTTCCTCACTGCGTCCGGCTTTGTGCAAATCTTCCGCACACCAAAACCCAAATTGGGCGATACCCGGTTCTAAAGGACTAACAATCTCAGATAAGCCATTTGTAGCCCCTTCCGGTGCAGCAACCATCGGAAACTGACCATTAAGATACAAATCTCGCACCGAACGCAACCCCGTCCAATCCGCCTTACCCCGTTGAATGGGAGTCCCACCTAAATGAGCAAAAAGCCAACCAATATGTTTACCAGCCCATAACGGAATGCCGCGATCATATATAAAATGGCCATGAATCGGATGTTGTAGCTGTATACCCTGTTCCCGTGCTACCTTGGGTACAAGTTGGGAAAGCAAATGAGCTAAACAAAACGGATCATCGGTTTTAGGATGTCGAAAGGCCAGCATAAAACGGATTTTACCTTCCTGAAATTGGCGGTAAAGATCCACCAAATCCTCTACATTTTCCCCCTCAATTTGACTAATCGCAGTTTTCCAGTTAATCCAACTGGGTAGCAAAAGATGAACAAATTTTAACAAAACAGGGTTAAAGGCTGGCGGAATAAACTCCAGGGGTGGTTGTGCTTGATAAATTACATCTGACAAGGTAGTTTTCTCCTCAAGCTACATGAAAATATTTTAAACTTAACTGATTTTAGAAATTAGCGATTTCGTAAAGGTAAAAAACGATGCGACTGTCACAAATGTTATTTGTTACTCTCCGGGATGATCCAGCAGATGCGGAAATTCCTAGTCATAAACTCCTACTCCGCGCTGGTTATATCCGTCGCATTGGTAGTGGTATTTATGCTTATCTGCCCTTCATGTGGCGGGTGTTACAGAAGGTTTCCCAAATTGTGAGGGAAGAAATGAACGCCACCGGCGCACAAGAATGTTTGTTACCTCAATTACAACCTGCTGATTTATGGAAGGAGTCGGGACGTTGGGACACCTACACTAAAGCTGAGGGTATCATGTTTTCGCTGGTTGATCGTCGTGAACAACAATTAGGACTCGGACCAACTCACGAGGAAGTAATTACAACCGTTGCCCGTGATATGATTCGCTCATATCGGCAATTACCTATACATTTATATCAAATTCAAACTAAATTCCGTGATGAAATTCGTCCCCGTTTCGGGTTGATGCGTGGACGGGAATTTATTATGAAGGATGGTTATTCTTTCCATGTTGACGAGGAAAGTTTAAAAGCAACTTATCAGGATATGTATACCGCTTATAGTAATATGTTGCGGCGTTCTGGTTTGGCTTTTCGGGCGGTGGAAGCTGATTCTGGTGCAATTGGTGGTTCTGGTTCAACAGAATTTATGGTGTTAGCAGATGCAGGAGAAGATGAAGTTCTCTACACTGAAGATGGGAAGTATGCAGCGAATGTAGAAAAGGCTGTTTCTTTACCTGCTGATGCTGAAGTTTCACCTTTTAGCAATTACGAAAAATGGGAAACGCCAGGAACGGAAACTATCGAAAAAGTTTGTAGTTTCTTGAAATGTTCTCCCACGCAAATCGTGAAAAACGTTTTATATCAAACTGTGTATGATAATGGTTTGACGGTTTTGGTATTGGTAATTATTCGGGGTGATCAGGAAGTTAACGAAGTTAAATTGCAAAATGAATTAACGAAATTAGCTCCCAAATATGGCGCGAAAACTATTCTGACTTTAACTGTACCCAATGCAGAAGCACAGGAAACATGGAAGGCGAAATCTTTACCTTTAGGTTATATTGCACCTAATATTGGTGATGATTATATTGCTGGAAGTAAACAAATTAATTCTCAGTTTGTGCGGTTGGTGGATAAAACAGCCGTTGATTTAAAGAACTTTGTGACTGGTGCAAATGAAACTGGTTTTCACGTCGTCTGTGGGAATTGGGGTGAGCAATTTAAGTTACCTGAAACTATAGTAGATATTCGTAAGGCTAGACCGGGCGATCGCTCTCTACACAATCCCGACCAAATCCTACAAACAGCAAGGGGTATCGAAGTTGGTCACATCTTCCAATTAGGTACAAAATACTCTCAAGCGATGGGTGCAACTTATACCAGCGAACAAGGAGAAGAAAAGCCTTTAGTAATGGGTTGTTATGGGGTTGGTGTTTCCCGGTTAGCACAATCGGCTGTAGAGCAATCCTACGATAAGGATGGCATAATTTGGCCGATAGCGATCGCTCCTTATCATGCGATCGTTACAATTCCTAACATCAAAGATGCCCAACAAATCGAAATAGCCGAAAAACTTTACACAGAACTCAACAAAGCAGGTGTAGAAACCTTACTCGATGACCGTGATGAACGAGCAGGTGTTAAATTTAAAGATGCAGATTTAATTGGGATTCCCTTTAGAATAGTAACGGGGAGAGCCATTACAAATGGTAAAGTAGAAGTAGTAAAACGCGCCACCCGTGAATCTCAAGAAATCCCCATTGACGAAGTTGTAAATACATTGCAACAGTGGATAAAAGACGCAATAGAAGGGTAAAATAAGACTTGGTGGGGTGGGCTTCTAGCCTGCCCTAGTTACAAAACATGGCTAAAGATAAATTTCACAATGCTGTCAAAAATGCCTTCATTAAAGAAGGTTGGACAATTACAAATGACCCATTATTTATGCAATTTGGAGGAGTTTGAAGAGGAGACAATATATCAATGGATAAATTAGAAAAATATCGGAATTACATTGAAAGCATCCTGCAAGAATATAGTCAATTTAAGCCATCTTATGGAGATGTAGAATTACAGTTACTTCTTGACAGAGAACATAACCATTATCAGTTAATGACTGTAGGTTGGAATAAAGAAAAACGTATTCATGGAATTATGCTACATATTGATATCAAAGATGGAAAAATTTGGATACAACATGATGGAACTGAGAGGGGAATTACTGAAAATTTGCTAGAATTAGGCGTGCCTAAACAAGATATTGTATTAGCATTTCATTCACCAACCAGAAGAAAATATACTGATTTTGCCGTGAATTAAAATTGTGCAGCTTCACATAAAATTTGATCACTCAGCTATTATATTGTATAATTAAGTGATATAGATTAAACTGACGGAAGGAAACCCAACATTTTCCAAAATTAGGAATGATAAAATGGCTACAACAGAAATCAAATTTACCCTCACCTTACCCGAAGTCCCAGAAATTCATCGTTTAGAAGCAGAAAAAAAAGCCAAAGAAGCATATATCATGACATTATTACGTCATGGAGATATTAGTGCTGGACGTGCAGCAGAACTATTAGAGATTAAATATTCTTCACTTTCTGACTTAATGAATAGTTACCAAATATCTCCCTTCCCCACACAAACAAAAGAAGAACTACAACAAGAAGTTACTCAAACATTAGAAATTTTAAACCGTTATAAAAAGTGATTATTGTCTCTGATACCACACCTTTAAGTGAATTAGCAAAAGTCGGACAACTTAATTTACTGCGGGATATTTTTGGTAAAGTTATTATTCCGCAAGAAGTTTATAATGAGATAACAACAGGAACTCATCCAGCAGTTACTTTAGTCTAATAGATGATTTAGATGCTAGACGAGTTGCTTTATCTAGAAAGTTAAAAATTATTGGGACAATTGGCATTTTATTAGTAGCAAAACAACAAGGTTTAATTTTTAGTATCAAAGATATTTTAGATGCTCTGATTGCACAAGGTAAACATATTAGTTCCCGACTATATCACGAGGCTTTATCGGCTGCACAAGAATTATCTTAATCTTTAAAAATAAAGATGACTAGAGATTAAAAATCCTGTTTATCTTATAATCTTAGGAGTTACTCATTGACAGAATCTATTACATAAGATAAGGGTTATGGATTTTATCTCTTGTAGGGTGCGTCAGACCCGATAATTTGGCACAAAACAGATTTTTTCTATCTGACGCACCGCACTGATTTAGATGAAGTCAGGTGCGTCAGAATCTGAAAGTTAGTGATTTTAGCCTAAATTATTCTGTCTGACGCACCCTACAGACTACAAAATAAAGCCTGAAACTAGGCAATTTCGTTCATACATATCATCTTCATTTTGTACAATGCGTAAGTCCTAAAAATTATCAAGAAAGGTATAAATTTTCCAACCCCCACTGATTATTATTTGTGCTGATTTTGTAGAAAATAAGTTAACTTAAAATATAGAATAGATATATTTTCGCAATTAAGCTAGAAAATAAATTGACATTTCAGCCATAAAGCACCAGCCATTATTAATTTCCCATGAACATTTTCAGTAACTTGCTGTCTCAAAAAGCTCAACCTCAACCCCAACCTGCAAAACGACAACGCCGAGGAATTGAAATTAAATCAGCCCGTGAAATTGAGATTATGCGACAATCATCTAAAATTGTGGCTACAGTTCTCAAAGAAATTTCTGAGTTAGTCAAACCAGGAATGACAACGGCTGATTTAGATACTTATGCAGAAAACCGTATCCGCGAAATGGGTGCAACTCCCAGCTTTAAAGGATATCATGGTTTTCCCTGTTCTATCTGTTCTAGCATTAACAATGAAGTTGTCCATGGAATTCCTAGCCGTAAGAAAGTAATTCGGGTTGGTGATGTATTAAAAGTAGATACAGGTGCGTATTATCAAGGTTTTCATGGTGATTCGTGTATTACAATTCCTGTGGTTGATGTTACCCCAGAAGCAGCTAGATTAGTTCGTGTGGCTGAAGAAGCACTTTTTAAGGGGATTGAACAAGTTAAAGCTGGTGTACATTTAGCTGAAGTGGCTGGTGCTATTGAAGATCATGTAAAATTTAATGGTTTTACTGTGGTTGAAGAATTTACTGGACATGGTGTAGGGCGTAATTTACACGAAGAACCTGCTGTTTTTAACTATAGATGTCGTGATATACCTAATGTTAAACTTCGTGCAGGAATGACCTTAGCAATTGAGCCAATTTTAAATGCTGGTACCAGGTTCACCCGCATTTTATCTGACCGTTGGACGGCTGTAACTGTTGATAATGCTCTATCTGCTCAGTTTGAACATACGGTGTTGGTGACAGATACAGGTTATGAAATTTTAACTGATCGCTCACAACTTTAACAACCCCCCTCCTCCTCTCCACACACAAGCGATCGCTAATATGGAATCATTACTATATTCTAAATTAATCAGGGTGCGGGATTTTAAGCGAACTGACAAGTCAGTGCTTGCGCTATCGCTCACAATTTTAACAACAAATAAAAGCAAGTGAATGAAAATTCAATATTTCGCAGATAGCGATACTCTCCATATAGTATTTTGCGAAAAAATACCGAAAGAAACGCGAGAACTAGACGAAAATACATTGCTGGATTTAGATGAAAATGGAGAACTTTGCAGTATGACAATTGAACACGCAAGAGAAAGGGTGGGAATTTCAAAGATTGAGTATCAACAAATTCCCGCATAATAAATTATTGCACCCGATTAAAACAAGAGGTTTATTCTAGGAATACTTGACAACAGTAAAACGCAGTTATTACTTTGTCGCCTTTTCTCCTGAATACTGGGCTACCATAGCGGAAATTTCGGGATTGTATAGCCGCAAATAATTCCAGTAATTACCAAAAACTTGTCTAACATAATCCCTGGTTTCATTAAAAGGAATTTCTTCGACAAACTCATCTGGATCTGACTTTGGCATAGTTCGTAACCATTTGGCAACATTACCAGGTCCAGCATTGTAACTAGCGATCGCTAACATGGAATTATTACCATATTGTTGATGAGTATGATCTAAATACCAAGTACCTAACATAACGTTATCATTGGGATTTTCTAAATCAATGGTTTTCATATCCATATTGATTTGCGGGGCTATCCATTCGGCTGTAGTTGGCATTACCTGCATTAAACCAGTTGCACCCACCACCGATTTAATTTTCGGTTGAAACCGCGATTCTTGACGCATTAAGGCTGTAACTAACAAAGGATTGAGTTGACGAGAAATAGACCATTTTTGAATTTCTTTAAAATAGGGAAATGGATAACGCGCTTGCCAATAAGTGATTTGTTGACTCAAAGCCTCATAATCAGCTTTATCTGCTGGTGTTTCCCGATCTTCTAACTTAGAAATTATGTCAATACCTGCTAAATTTTCTCCCTTTGCCAACCTCATTAACCCTTCTGTAAATTCTTCCGCTACTGTAGGCTGAGATTTTTTCTGAAATTCTGTTTCCCACTCAAACCAAGCATCACGATCTTGTCCCAGTAAATACAGTTCTTGAAAAGTGTTTGAACCTGCTGGAGGTACGGGACGCTGCGGTGGAACTATGGGGGGATTGATTAAACGCAGATTATTAAAATTACCCACATTTAACCCTAAAATACTGGCAGAACGCCACGCATAATAAGAATAGGGGAATTTACTAAGCACGGCTTTGTATGCAGTGGCAGCTTCTTCATTTTTACCTAATAAAGTTGCCCATTTGCCTACCCAAAACCCGGCTCTGGGAGCTAAAATACTCTTGGGATTATTGATGGTAATTGGTTGCGCCCATTGCCAAGCCCCTGAATAATCATTAGCTTTGGCTTTAGCTTGGGCATTTTGCCAACGAAATTCCGCCGCTTGATCAGAGTTAGTGTATTCACCTAGCAAAATTTTCCAAGTAGCCTGGGCAGCTTTTTGATCTTTGAGTGCTTGTAACAGTTTGGCTTTTTGTACCAATGCTGCTGGTGCTTGTTCAGGAAAATTACTGATAATTTGGTTCAGATAAGGTATGGCTGCCTTACCTGGAGTCATTTCTGCTAATCGCAGCAGGGCTATTCCCGTTTCTGAGGCTGTGGGGAATAATTGTACCAGTTGTTTGTATTGAGCGATCGCTTTATCTCGTTCTTTATTTAACTGTAACCCTCTGCCGATGCGGTAGAGGTTGCGGGCTGTTTTTGGTGCTTTAATATAAGCATCCTTGGCTTTGGTAAATTGATTATTTTTCCAGTAGGTTGTACCAATTAATTCCCAATCTGCGGCTGTGAGTTGGGGCTGTTTCACCAATTTGTCTAATACACCCACAATTCCCGCTTCTTGAGATGCGTATTTAGCTAAAATCAATCCTAACTTTGGCTGATTGGGATTTTTTTGTAAGCGTTGACGAATGATTTCCCAGGTGAGAGGATGGGAAGGAAATTGAGCGATCGCTCTATCTTGTAGGGTTGGTTGAGCAATCAAATAAATGGCTTTAACTACTGCTGGTTCTTGGGGATATTCTTTTAATACTCTTTGCCTTAAATCCGAAGCCTTGCCCTTTTGACCAATTATATCTTCTGCTTGGGCTTTTTTTAGCAAAATATAAGGAGCTAAGGCAGGATAATCATTTTCCAATCCTGTCAATAAAGTCAGCGCCTTTTCCCCTTGGCTAGTTTCGATATAATCACTCGCCAACAGATACCGCGCTCGTTCCCGATCTGGTGAACTGCCAGTTTTAGCAATTTCTGCTAATTTGGCGGCTCTTTCTGGTACACTTTGAGATACTAGAGGAAAGACCACCGACTGAGCTTTATTCACCTCAGATAGTTGTTCAGTCTGATTTTGACTGACATTTAACCATTGAGTGATGGTTTTGCCCGCTTGTGGTGCTGAAGCCATAGCCCCAACTAAAAAGGCGCACAGTCCCGCCCCAGCAATCAGATAAATTTGTTTTGTCTGTAGTTTCTTCAGCATGGATACTTGCTGTTTGCCTAGCGTTTTGCAGAGAAAGTTGCCGATCATTTCCCTGCAACTCTAGCACTACTATCAAAGAATGTTATCACTTTTTAGTTAAAGATTTGGGGCTGTTTGGGTGAAAATTCCCAAATTCGCTCTCCATCAAGGGTTTCATGGTGGTATGTTTTCTATTTTAGCATGGCGGAGATAGATGCGATCGCTAAAGGAAACAGGGAAGAAGGCTTTCAGTATGTACTAAGGTACTGAGTTCCCTATGGCTACACCACGCAACAAGCTATTAAAAATCAAATAGGAGTCCTATATTCAACCGATAAATCAAAATCATACTTACGATAGAAGCATTATTAATAATAATAAGTAAAGTAATACTAATTATTATATTTCAAACCAATTTTCCAACTAAATAACAAGTACGGTTATTGCGATTTAACTTAGCTATAGAACCGAACCTCCTAAAAATTGAACTTAGTGTTATTGTTTAATCAGGAAGCTTAAAGTTAAGCTTGAAAAAATAAAACTCTGGAAGAGTAAGATAGTTGTTTACCTGGTAAAAGCTGAAAATTAAGCATCCTACTAAAACAGAAAAGTAATTTTAGAGGTGATAGCTATGGCTTTAATCCGTTGGAATCCACTTCGAGAAATTGAACGCCTAGAACCATTTCGGGAAATTGATCGTTGGGATCCCTTCCGAGAAGTGGATAGTCTACAGAGACAAATGAACCGCGTATTTGATCGATTAATACCAACTGATGGTGGTGAAAGAGGCGGTTTTAATTTAATTCCTGCTGCGGAAATAGAAGAAACTGATGATGCACTGCACCTGAGACTAGAAGTACCAGGTATAGAAGCCAAAGATATTAATGTCGAAGTTACACCAGACTCAGTTTCAATTAGTGGTGAACGCAGGTCTGAAACTAAAGCTGAAAGAGAAGATTACATTCGCTCAGAATTTCGTTATGGCAAATTCCAGCGTGTAATTCCCTTACCTTCTCTTGTTCAAAATGAGCAAGTAAAGGCTGAATATAAAGATGGTATTCTGCGTTTAACTTTACCAAAAGCTGAATCAGAAAGACAAAAAGCCATCAAAGTTAATATCGCATCATAATAGACATCTGTAGAGACGAACATCCTGGCATCAGGAACGTCTCTACAAAAATATTTCTATCTTTTTTCAGCGCAGGTGCAAAAGAATTGTTGATGATGGGTGTCTTGATGAGAAATGGTGTTTATTTCTGTAAATCCGGCGGCTTTCAATATTGTTTCTATCTGGGTGGTTTCGTAAGCTGTAAATCCATGTTGGGTGAATTTTTTTTGTTCTAAAAATGCTTTGGAGGCGTAACTAATTACTAATTTTCCTCCAGGTATTAACACTCGGTGACATTCGGATAATACTTGCGCTGTATCTATCCAAAAATATATGGTGTTGACTGTGCAAATTTGATTAAAATAATCATTAGGCAGGGGTAATTTTGTTGCGTCTGCTAAATGTAGTTCTAGTTTATTTTGGTTGATAATTTGCTGAAATCTTCTCTGGCACAGGGTTACAGCATCTAGCGATCGCTCTATTCCTACTGTTAATATCGGTTTTTTGGTGTTCACTATTTTGTCGATTAAATCACCTCCACCAAAGCCAATTTCTAGGACTCTATTTCCTGTTTCTAGTTTTAGCATCTGCAATACTAAATCGTTCATGGCTGCGTTATTTTTATTTAGCATTTTTAGCAGTAAATGTCCAAATAAACCGGTGGGAAATCCAAGTTGACGGGCAAGAAAGGCACGGAATGGGTTGGTTTTCATGGAAATAAGTTTTAAGAGGAACGAACCGCAGAGGCGCAGAGAACGCAGAGTTAAGAGGTTTGGGAGAGATTTTGCGTAGGTGTTGGTTTATTGTATTAGTCTTTGTTTGGGGATTCTTAGGAGTGAAATACCACGGAATGGGTTGGTTTTCATGGCAATAAGTTTGAAGAGGAACTAACCACAGAGGCACAGAGAACGCAGAGTTAAGAGGTTTGGGAGAGATTTTGCGTAGGTGTTGGTTTATTGTATTAGTCTTTGTTTGGGGATTCTTAGGAGTGAAATACCAATCATTAATAACCATATTTCCCATAAAATAAATCCTATTGGGGTGGTTTCTATAACTGGCATTTTGGGAATTACTGTGGCTAGAAGTTCGCTTTGTCCTAATAGTAATAGGGGTGTGGTGAATAATCCCCACCACGCTTGCCAAGGTTTGAATAAGGGTGATTCTAACATGGCTTTTCCCATGCCTATTGTCCAACAAATTAGTAAGGTTTGTCCTAGATATTCTCCAATTATAACTCCTCCGTATTGATGTACTGCTTGATAAACTACTGCGACGGCTGTTCGTGTTACTTCGTTACTATTTGGATTAATTTGTAGGGATGCTAGTAATGGTATAACAAATGCCCACCGCATTAAGCCAATTGATTGTAAAACACTGGAAATTACTCCCATTAAGGTGGCGATTTTGAGATAATAGGCATCTCTGGGTAAGATGATTTTACCTAATAGCATGACTGCTGGAATAAAAAGTAAGGTCAAAAGCCCGAAAAAGAACCATGTCAAAATTAATCCTGTTCCCCCAGCAGCAAATTGAGTCAAAACATAATCTGTTGGTTCGCGCAGAATGTCGTCATATTCAAAGTTCTGAATTAGTAAGATGTAAGGAATATTTATTGATAGGGTAAAAAAGGTTAGTAAAATACCCGTTCTTCTCACTTGATGTAAATAATTCATGATGGTATTGTAAATTTAAAAGTTGTAACCAATTCCCAGCAAAACTCCCATATCGGCTTTCTTCTCACTAGGAAAACCTACATTTAACCGCACTGTTCCCGTTAATGCTGAAGAAACAGGTACATCTACACCACCAGTTACATGAGGACTAATTTTCAAACCATTCACATTTCTTGTCATTACTCCACCACCCAAAAAAGGAGAAATAACAACACAACTGCTAACAAAAATACACCTGTTTTATTGTCTTTATTCATCACAACTTTATTCCTTGAATTACAAAACTTTCTTTCTCTGCGTCTCTGCGTGCAAAATCTTAATCCCAATATTTATATAAAGAACCCTCCACTTTCAAAAATTTTCCCACCCCAACCAACGTATTAATCAATAAACTAAATAAAATAATTGGAACACCAACTGGAACTGTATCCGCTTGTTTAAGCAAAACAGCTAATTGTAACAAATTAGTAGGCATTCCTTCGGAGTTAACTTTGTGATCAATTGCCAATCCATACAACCCCCGAATAAATCGCTCAAATCCTGCTGCGGGTCGATTTTCGGTTGTAAATGTCACCCAATCATCAGATGTGTTACAAAAACTATGGGGTGTCAAAGCGGGAACGTGTACACTTTCTCCTGGTTGCAAAATCCGCCGATTTCCTTTCTTTCCTACTTCCATATCTAAACAGCCCTTAATCACAGTAAATGCTTCATCCATAGTCGTGTGGTAGTGGAGAGGGCTTCCTTTCGCTCCTGGAGGCAAATCAAAACAAATTTTGGCGTAGTCTCCACCACTTTGGCGAGATGGGTGTAAAATGGTCATGCGATCGCCTGTCACAGGATTAACAATAATTTCATTTGAACTTGTCATATACTTAAATCTGGTTGCTGACAATTCAAAGGTAAGGCTTTTTGCTAAGGTATGAATTGACGCGCTACGCCAAAAAAATGACGGATAGCGCCAATTTGGAAAGTAAACCCATGGAAGAGGCTAAGTTCTCAATTGCGATCGTCCGCGATATTATTCAGTATGTAGCAGCGCAAGGGATCGAGATCAATGGCCTGTACAGCGCGGCCAGTATTGATCCTGCTTGGTTAGATGATCCCGATGGCCAAGTTTCTGGGGAAATACTTAAATATTTGTGGCGAGAAGCAGTTAAACTAACGAGCGATCGCTATTTAGGTTTACACATTGGGGAAGCTTTTGATCTGTCTGCCATTGGTATTGTCGGTTACGTCCTACTCAATTGTCAAACTTATGGACAAGTCTTAGAAAAACTCTCCCAATACACCCGTCTTTTCAGTCAGGGAGTAGCGATTCACCATACTATTTCCCACGGTTGGGTACATTGCGATTGCGAAATTATTGGGAATGTAAAAAATTATCTGCTGGAAGAACCACAACACCCCATAGAAAGCACCTTTGCAGCTTTATTTACGGCTACACAACAACTCACAGGTAAGTCTCTCCAAGCTTACAGGGTTTGGTTTCAACATCAAAGTCCAGAAGATTGTTCTGAATATGAACGGATTTTTCAAACGGTGGTGGAATTTTCTCAACCCACAAATCGGATTTTCTTTGATGTCAACTGTTTAAATTGGTCGGTGCGTTCAGCAAATCCTAATCTGCTGTCTGTTTTTGAACAACACGCTGCAATCATGCTAAAAAAGCAGAATCAATCTCATCTTTATTCCCAAAAGGTGATGATAGCGATCGCTCAAAATTTACAAGGAGATATACCATTGATTGATGCGATCGCTCGTGGTTTAAAAATTAGTGTACGACAACTCCAACGAGAATTGCAATCTGAAAATACATCTTATCAACAACTACTAGACAAAACTCGTCGAGAATTGGCTTTACAACAAATCCAAAACCCAGAAACATCAATTCATGATATCGCATTTCTCCTGGGTTTCTCTGAACCAAGTGCCTTTCATCGTGCTTTTAAACGCTGGACAGGACAAACACCCCGCAATTATCGAACATTATTAGAGAAGAAGTCAATCCCTTCTAATTTATTCACCTGAGTATTCTGTTATAGCAATCGTTCAGGTGGTTAGGATATCAATTATGGTTCTACGGTACTTATTTATGCTAAATGGTTGGTAACAGGGAACAGGGTTTTATTCCTTCTTCTTTATTCTTTCTTCCTGACTCCTGACTCCTGACTCCTGACTTCTGTAAAATTACTGCTTTATTTAATTCTATGCACACAAGAAAATTATACAAACTTTATTTGACAAGAGATACACATTAAGTTTATAAAAATAAAATAGGTTTTTTAGGCGTTGCCCACTTGAAGTATGAATATTGGGTGTGAAGATGTTCCTGATGTAGGGATTCCCGACTCTACAAGGGTTTTGAAATCATACAAAATCATTTTCATACATCAAATCAGCAACGCCGTTTTTAAAAGTGCAGTGAATCTACCAATTAATTACGAGAATTTTAACAATGGGATTTAGTGTTGGTTTGGTAAACACTTATTCAACTCTTAACATTGGTGATGCAGCTATTTATAGTGCCTTAACTGCTTTAGCATCTGAGGCCAAAGTTATGGCTAAATTCCAAGATGCAAAACCGAATTATATTCCTGGTTTGCAAATTGTGCCGCAAATTGGGAAATGTAATGCCTATATTAGTGTCGGTGGGGATATTTTTAATAATGCCCGTGAAGGTTTGATCACTAAAGCTTTTATTAAGAACCTGTTGGAATTAAGGCGATCGCCTCAGTATACCTTTGTATTTGGGCAGTCTATACCCCGTTCCTGTCACGGTTTAAGTTTTCAGGCTTTGGTCTTTTGCTTGCGTCGGTTAGCGGCTGTTTGTGTGAGAGATAGCGAAAGTCATCAACGTTTAATTAAAGCTGGCATCCCGGCTATTTTATCTTTTGATACAGCCTTTGCTTTATCAATCAGTGAGCAAGCTAAAGAAAAAGCCAAAGAAATTCTACAATCATTGTTCATTCAACCAGAGTCAGCAGCTTTGATTTCTCTGCGTACCTTTGATTCGATGTATAAGCATGATAATCAGCAATTTCAACAAAAACTGGTCGCCCTCAGTCGTAAATTTTGCCAACAAGGATATCAACCTGTATTGGTGATTCAGTCTCAAGCTTACGGTGCTGATAATGACTTGGCTATGGCCGAAGAAATTGTACAACAAGTTCCAGAAATCAAAATTTTTAATCCCTTTGTTTTGACTCATCAATTATCTAATTGGGAATTGGTGATGGGTGCATTGGCTATTTGTCGTTTGATTGTAGCAATTCGCTATCACACATCTGTTTTAGCCTTAGCCAGTGGTCGAGTTCCTTTTAACTTATACTACTCCAATAAAGGCAAAGATATCACAAAACGCTTACAAATTCCTGGTTGTAGCTTAGAAGAATTTGATCCTGAAATTCATTTTGAAGCGATCGCTCTTACCTCTGCTGCTACCTTTGACCATGAAGCAATTCGTCAACAGGTTAAACAGGATTTTCAACAGTGCTATAGCCGAGTATTACCGCAATGAAACCGAAAATTTGCCATCTCATCGGCGGTCAAGGTATGGGTTGGACTGGTGGAATTAAAGCCACTTTAAATAGTTTAGAACTATCTTACCTATCACAAAAATTTGAATTTATTACTGCACCCCTATCAACGGCATCTGCTGTCATTTCCACACAACGCCCTGATGTAATTGTAGTTCATGCTGCTTCATCTTGGCGGGGGTTGTTATCACTGTGGAAACTACGCCGTTCAGCCAAGGTAATTATTAACGAACACCACTATTCACAAGGTTTTGCAGCTTTTAATGTTCCCTCAAAAACTCGTTTTTATGGGATGTTAAAACTGGCTTATGGGATGTGCGATCGCTTAGTTACTGTTTCTCAAGGACAAAAAAATTGGATACTCAAAAATAAACTAGCACCAATTGACAAAATTACTGTAATTCCCTTTTCTCGGCTGATTGATTCTTTCCTCAATGTTCCCCCCAAACCCAGATTATTAAATCAACCATTTATATTAGGTGCGTATGGGCGATTTTCCCACCAAAAAGGCTTTGATATTCTAATAGATGCAGTTAAACAATTTCCTACTTCCCAAATAAAATTACAAATTGGTGGAGGAGGCACAGACGAAACCAAATTAAAACAATTAGCTGCTGCTTCTCCCCATATTGAATTTGTTGGACGTATTGATGATGTCCCCGCTTTTTTAACTCAATGCGATGCTGTAGTTATTCCCTCCCGTTGGGAACCTTGGGGTAATGTTTGTTTAGAAGCTAGGGCTGCTGGTAAACCAATTATCGCTGCCGCAGTGGATGGTTTGAGCGAGCAAATTCAAGACTTTGGCCTACTTATCACCCCCGGAAATCCTCAAGCACTAACTAAAGCAATTCAGGAATTACTCGATTTACCTGCGGACAAATTAGCAGAAATGGGAGAAAGGGGAAAATTTTCAGCCATCAATTCTTGGCCAACTTACTTATCTAACTGGGAAAAATTGCTGGAGGAAATGACATGAAAGGGTTAACTCAAATGTTATCTTCCTTCAAAAAAGACCGCTTTATCCGTAACATTGGCTGGATGGGGGTTTCTGAATTAGTAATTAGGGTATTTCGTCTTTTAACTACTGTGATTCTGGCGCGTTTTCTCAGTGCGGAAGATTATGGACTAGCCGCTATTGTGTTAATGAGTTACGAATTTATTCGCGTCTTCACCCGCAACGGTATAGCGGACAAAATTGTACAAGCAGAAGCAGAAGATGTTGAGGAATTGTGTCGGACTGCCTATGGACTAAACTGGTTAATTGCAGTGGTGTTATTTGTTGTTCAATGTTTAGCATCATTAGCGATCGCTCAATTTTATAATAACTCCGATCTAATTCTCCCCATCTGCCTAATTGCCATTACTTATCTCATTTATCCCCTAGCAATGGTACAAACAGCCCTAATTAGAAGGGAAAACCGCTTAAATATTCTCGCCTTAATTAGTTCAGTTCAAGTATCCACAGATAATATTTTAACCGCAATCTTTGCCCTCTCAGGTATGGGAATGTGGGCAATTATTCTCCCCAAATTTTTAGTAGCTCCCATTTGGATTATCCTCACCTTTAAATATCATCCTTGGCGGATGACCAAATCTTTCACTTTTGATAAATGGCAACAAATTACATCCTTTGCCAGTCGCATTCTTGGCATTGAATTACTAACTATTTTTCGAGAAAATGTTGATTATCTTTTGATTGGTCGATTTGTTGGTGTACAAGCATTAGGTGTTTATTATTTTGCCTTTAATGCAGGACTGGGAATGAGTTTAAGCGTCATCAATGCCATTCGTGTTTCTCTATTTTCTGACCTGTGTGATCTCAATTCTCAACCAGAATTATTCACCCAACGCTATCTGCAAAGTTTACGCAAAATAGCCTTAATGATTGTCCCTTTGGTAGTGTTACAATCTAGTTTAGCTCCCTTTTACGTTCCCCTGATATTTGGACAGAAATGGGTAGAACGAGGAGCCGTATCTATCTTAATTCTGATTTGTATTTCAGCCTTATCCCGTCCCTTTGCCGATGCTGCTTCTTTAATGTTCCGTGCTTTTGGTCAACCAGAAATAGAATTACGCTGGAATATTCTATTTACCGTGTGTTTGGCTACTGCTATTTGTGTAGGTACAAACTGGGGAATTTTGGGTGCGGCGGTGGCTGTAACCCTTACACATCTAATTTTACAGCCTTTATACACATTATGGGCAACTAAGCAAAAATTACCCAAATTCTTAGAGGAGGTGAAAGTATGACAATAATTAGCCCAATGGTATCAGTAATTATTCCAGCTTACAATGCTGCGGAGTTTTTGCCAACAGCGATCGCATCTGTTCAACAGCAAACTTTCACTAATTGGGAATTACTGATTATTAATGATGGTTCTACAGATAACACAATTGAAGTTGTCAGACAATATCAAAAAACAAATCAGAATATTTATCTGATTAATCAAATAAATCAGGGGGTTTCCACGGCTCGTAATTTAGGAATTAAAAAGAGCCAAAGTAAAATTATCGCCTTTCTTGATGCTGATGATCAATGGCTTCCCGATAAACTCCAACAACACCTGCAACATCTACAATCTAATCCCCGTTTGGCTGTCAGCTTTGCTCAAGTGGAAATACTCAATCAAAATGGTGAACCAACCGGACAAGTTTCTAGTTCCCGTTTAACTAACTTAAAACCAGAATATTTACTTTCAGAAAATCCCACCACCACTACTTCTAACTGGGTAGTTCGTAAAGAAGTATTTACTCAAGTAGGGGGTTTTTCTGCTGATATGAGTTATTCGGAAGATTTGGAATGGTTATTGCGGGTAATTTGTACAGGGGTTTGGGAAATTGCTGGGATAAATCAGGTATTGACTCGCTATCGCACCAGTTCGGCTGGGTTATCATCAAATTTATATCGCATGGAAGCGGGTTGGAATCAACTGGTAGAAAAGGCAAAAGTCTATGCTCCCCAGTTGGTTAAAAAACATTTTGCTTTAGCTCAAGCTTTACATTTACGTTATCTAGCTCGACGAGCTTTCCGTTTACAATTACCTGCGGAGGTGGGAATAGATTTTATGACTCGTGCATTAGCTTCCGATTGGCAATTGTTATTTCATCAACCGCGACGAAGTTTATTTACTTTAATTGCGGTATTTGGTGCGTGGATGATGGAAAAAGTTTTTTTACCCAAAGGCGCAGAGGTGAGAAAATAAAAGAAAAGATGGAATAATGATGTTTTCAATTTTTAATCAAAAATTATTACCTTTTAATCTGTTATGACTAAAATATCTGTGGTTATTCCTGTTTACAACTCTGAAATTTCTGTAGCTGCAACAATCGAATCTGTGTTAAGTCAAACTTATCCTGACTTAGAAATTATTATTGTTAATGACGGTTCAACTGATCAAAGTATGGCAATTTGTCAACAGTTTGATGATCAACGGATTAAAATTATTCACCAAAAAAATCGAGGTTTAGCAGGAGCAAGAAATACGGGGATTCGTCACGCAACAGGAGATTTTTTAGCCTTTGTCGATAGTGATGATTTATGGTTGCCGGAAAAATTAGAAAAACATCTTCAGCACTTTAATAATTCTCCTAAAGTTGGGGTAAGTTTTTCTCGTTCTCGGTTTATTGATGAACAAGGAATACCTTTGGGTATTTATCAAATGCCTAAATTAACAAATATTACTCCAGAATATCTGTTTTGTCGAAATCCTATTAGTAATGGATCTTCAGTAGTAATCCGCAAAGATGTTTTAATGGAGATTAAGTTTCACGAAAATCTTTATGGAGAGGTAGAAGATTTCTATTTTGATGATCGATTTCGTCAATCTGAAGATATTGAATGTTGGTTGCGTATTGCTTTACAAACAAATTGGGAAATAGAAGGTATTCCTGAAGCACTTACTCTTTATCGTTTAAATAGCGGTGGTTTATCAGCTAACCTACTCAAGCAATATGAATCTTGGGAGCAGATTCTTGTAAAAACTCGACTTTATAATCCTAAATTTATTGAACAATGGGGTAATAAAGCCAGAGCTTATCAACTAAGATATTTAGCACGACGAGCAACAAGACAAAGATCCTCAAAAATAGCAGTTAATTTATTACACAAATCCTTGAGCATATATTGGAAAATTCTTTTAGAAGAACCCAGACGCACCTTAATATCTTTAATTGCGGCTTATCTATTATGGGTGTTACCAAAATCTATTTACCAATGGTTAGAAAAATTAATGATGAAAATCACTGGAGCAAATCAACAAAAACGTATTCAAAAAGAACAAATGAGCTTGTAATCTGTAGGGTGCGTCAGACAGAATAATTTAAACGAAGATCACTAATTTTAAGAATCTGACGCACCTTACTTAATTTTAAAAAAGCCTTGGCGACTACACAAACAAAACCCACCTCCGTGGGTTATAAATCTAGACTCTCTGCGCCTCTGCGTCTCTGCGTGAATTTTTACTCTTTGCATTAAACAAATCTTCTCGATCAAAAATTATGACAATTTTATTAGTTTGTTCCTCCGGTGGACATTTTAAAGCTCTCCAACAACTACATCCTTTTTGGGAGAATCAAGAGCGAGTTTGGGTTACTTTCCGTACTAAAACTACCGAAGCCGCATTAATTGAAGAAAAAGTTTATTGGGCTTATAGTCCTACTAACCGCAATCTTCCCAATCTGTTAAGAAATTTGCTTTTAGCGGGGAAATTAATAATAAAAATTAAACCCAAAGTAATTATCTCTACTGGTGCTGGTGTTGCTGTCCCTTTTCTGATTTTGGGGAAATTATTGGGTAGCAAAACTGTGTTTATTGAATCGGTAACTCGGATTAATACTTTAAGTTTATCAGCCAAATTAGTTTTACCTTTTCTCAGCGTTTTATATGTGCAGTGGCCACAACTGCAAGTTCGTTATCCTCAAGCTGAACTTGTTATCCCCCAGGAGGTTTTAGATTTTTAATCAAAGAATAGAACCATTAAAACCGTCCAGAGAATTTGTTGAAGCTAAATAGGGTTTGATGTTCTAACGGCACGCTACGCTATAAACAAGCGCCAGGGCAAACACATCTAAATTCTGTAATCCATGCCCAGCAAGGGTTTCGGATTTTAGTTACAAAAATAAACAATGGTTGAAACCTTTATCCTGTAAGCATTCTAAAAATAAGATGCGTTTGCCCTGCCATTCTTTACACTCCTGACAAGGAGAATTAGAACTTTTAGGATTTGTTACCATGCCTAAAATATTTGTGTCTAGGAAAATCAATTTATTCATATAAATTCAGATTAATCTTAAAAAGGATTGTCATCAGTTTCTTGGCATAAATATTCCCAAGTTTCTGTTTGTTCGTCTTTTTCTCCTGCTTCTAACCACTCTTTTGTTAATTGTTTGAGTGCTTGGTGTTGTTGATTTAAAATTTGTTGCTGTGAGTCTATTTCTGATTGAGAATGATTGAAATTTTCAGGTTTAAAAGTAACACTTTCTCGAAATACTCGCATTATTTGTAGTAGATTTGGCCAATATTCTTTAGGTGTTGATTGAATTTCTCGTAAAATTTCTGTGAGATGATTTTCTTCGGTAGTGTTACTTAATTCTGGTTTATTGATTAAATCGGATTGAGACATAATATTTTATTCCTCATAATGTTGATAAAGCGTAATTAGTCATGGGAATCATATCTTTATATTATGACATATCTCACAAGTTAAAATCAAATAATTTGTCTGAATCAGGATACTCAGGATTTGAGGATGTACAGGATGATTTATTCATATTCATCTATATTTTTAGAAGTTCCACTAATTTAAATATCTTGCAATGTTAAAATCAAATATAATCCTGTTAATCCTTTAATCCTGGATATCCTGATTCAGACAGTTAAATATTAATCAAAATCGGTGCATTACATTTTATTAACACACCATAAGAAATGAGCGATCGCACTAATAGTCATGTTAATTTTACTCTCAAGGTTTCCAATTGTCGATTTATCCGGCTCTTTATACTCCTATTTTAGCAATTTATAGGAGTTGTTTAGATTTTTGTTTTAATCATCTGTCATTCACTAGCATTTACAAATAAAGATAAAGGTTTAACATCAACCTAACCAACCTAAATAAACCAATTTTCAATTACCAGATCCTCAAAATCTTGAAAATCTGCCACATTATTTGTTACTAAAATCAAGTCATTGCATAATGCAATACTCGCAATTTGTCCATCAGGAAAAGCAGGTGTTTTACCAATTTTTGATAATCTAGCCCTTTCCTGTGCGTGCCATTTTGCAGCACTGAGATCATAATCAAGAACTGGCATTTTAGCAGGTATTTCCTCGATATAATCTTCTAAAAAACGTCTTCTTACAGATTCAGGAGGTAAACGTAAACAGCCAAATAATAATTCATGAATAACTACCGAAGTTGTAGCCACCTCACCTTGGTACTGATTCATTTTATCAACAACTAATTTATTTGGGATTTTTTTGTTAATTTCCGAAATAATATTAGTGTCTAAAAGAAAACGAAAACTCAAAGTTCTACCTCCCTTCCTGGACTACGATCTCTCAAATTAGCAAAATCTTCATCTGTAAATTCTATACCTTCTCTTTCCATCCGTTCCCGAAATCGTAAGGTCATTTCCCAGAAATTTTCACCGTTAGGATTAAAAGTTGGTTTGTTTTGTGGTAATTTATGTTTGAGAAATTGAATAAAATCTAAAACTTCTTGTTGTTTATCGGTTGGTAATTCTCGCAGATTTTCTAAAACTGCTTGTTCAATGGTCATAGTTTCACCTCTACTAATACGCTATTATTCTATTATAAATGACATTAGCATTAATTTTTATTTTCTCCTCCATTGTTGATATCAATTCCTAAATTTTCCAATTGTTGATTTATCCAATCTGTAGCTGTAGTTAGCACACCGACGACGTAAACATTATGATAATTTATCAGTAGATATCTATTTTATCATCAAATGCCTAATTATCGTAGATTAAATATATCAGGTGCTACCTACTTTATAACTCAAGTAACTTATCAAAGGAAACCTTGGCTTTGTGAAGACATTACTCGTAAAGCACTTAGAGAAGCCATTCAAAAAGTCAGACAAAAATATCCTTTTTCTATTGATGCTTTTATTCTCCTACCAAATCACTTTCATTGTTTATGGACTTTACCGGATAATGATCATGATTTTTCTGTGAGATTGCGATTAATTAAAACTTATGTCACAAAACATTATGGAGAGCAATTAGCTATTCAAAATCCAATTTCTAAATCACGACAAAAACGCGGAGAAAAGAATCTTTGGCAACGTCGTTTTTGGGAGCATCTAATTCGAGATGAACAGGATTTTATGGTACATTGTGATTACATTCATTATAATCCTGTCAAACATGGATTGTGTATAAATCCCCAAGATTGGCAATTTTCGAGTATTCATAGATTTATGAAGCAGGGAATTTATCCTCCAAATTGGGGTGTTGATGTAATTCTCGATATCCCATCAAGTGATTTGTATGATTAACGTAGGGTGTGTTAGCGTCAGCGTAACGCACCGAATAAATATCAATAAAGACGGTGCGTTACATTTCATTAACGCACCCTACAAGATTAGCGAACTGCTGTTAATCCTTTTTTATCTGAATCAGGATACTCAGGATTTGAGGATGTACAGGATGATTTATTCATATTCATCTATATTTTCAGAAGTTGCACTAATTCAAATATCTCACAATGTTAAAATCAAATATTTTGTCTGAATCAGGATACTCAGGATTTAAGGATGTACAGGATGATTTATTCAGATTCATCTACATTTTTAGAAGTTGCACTAATTCAAATATCTCGCAATGTTAAAATCAAATAATTTGTCTGAATCAGGATACTCAGGATTTGAGGATGTACAGGATGGTTTATTCAGATTAATCTACATTTTTAGAAGTTGCACTAATTCAAATATCTCACAAGTTAAAGTCAAGCATTTTGTCTGAATCAGGATACTCAGGATTTGAGGATGTACAGGATGATTTATTCAGATTCATCTATATTTCCAGAAATTGCACTAATTCAAATATTTCACAATGTTAAAATTAAATATTATCCTGTTAATCCTTTAATCCTGGATATCCTGATTCAGACATTTAAATATTCATAAAAAATGGTGCATTATATTTCATTAATGCACCCTATAATCTACAGCTTAGAATTTAAAAAAAACAATATCAATATTTAAGTTAATAGATATAGATTTTGGTAATTCTAGTCCACTATCTTTGACTGCTTTTAAACAAGCTTTTAAAACATTTCCATGAACGTTAGTTATATAATCACCAAATGCTCTAGCAACACCTGAATCATCAGTTAAAAATTCTTTAATAGATTTACTGAAATCAGGAGTAAACCATGCTTCCTTACCTACAGTTTTATCAATTTTGCTCATAGCTGTGGCTATATCAGGAGATTTTCTAGCAGAAATCAAAACAATATCTTTTTCATAAAAAAATACTACTTCTTTTCCTGTGTTAACTTTATAACCTTTACCTTTTTCATCAATTGAGGCAATCTGTCCGCATCTTTCAAACTTATTTACTACTGCGACAAAATCGCCAATTTGATAGCGTGCCATTGTAAAATCTCCTGAAATGCTTATAGATGATACTTGAAATTTTATACCATTTTTACATAATTTTCTTTGCTTTGCAACTTTAATGCAGAAGTTTACTCCTTTCCCACCCCAAGAATACCGATTAAATAAACCACGAAGACGCGAAGAACACGAAGGAAGAAAAGAAGAAAGATAAATAATCTTACGCCGGGAAGGGAGTAAATCTATCAATCTCATTATCTAATTTTCGGTATAATCACCCTGTACAGGGTGACTATTTGGTGTTTTCCTAGTATATGCAACTAGAATTTTAAGTTGTAGTTAGACTTGTTTTCTTCTAAAACAAAAAAGACCATAATACCCAAGCAAAATAAGAGAGAATTGGAATCCATAACAAGGCATTAACTACATAACGATATTTTAATTCCTTTGTCACTTCTGGTAAGGATTCAGTTGGTGATTCAATTACTGTAGGTAGAACTGGAGTTGTATCAACTAGAGTAACACCTAAAATTTCTTGATTATTCAAATAAGGTCTTAACACCTCCGGTACTTTAATCGTTCCATCTGGTTGCTGATAATTCTCCAAAATCGCCGCCATAGTTCTTCCTACAGCTAAACCAGAACCATTCAACGTATGTACAAACTGCGTCCCTTTCTTACCCGCTTCCTTAAAGCGAATATCAGCCCTTCTTGCTTGGAAATCACCACAATTAGAACAACTAGAAATCTCTCTATACTTCCCAGAAGAAGGCAACCAAACCTCTAAATCATAGGTTTTCGTAGCAGAAAAACCTAAATCACCAGTACATAAATTAATCACTCGATAAGGCAACTTTAAAGCCTGTAAAATCGCTTCTGCATTCCCTACCAATTTCTCTAATTCCTCAAACGAAGAACTCGGATTAACAAGTTTCACCAACTCAACCTTATTGAATTGATGCAACCGAATTAAACCCCGCATATCCCTTCCATAACTCCCAGCTTCCCGACGAAAACATGGAGTATATGCACAGTGATAAATTGGTAAATCTTCCGCAGCTAAAATTTCCCCCCGGTAAAGGTTAGTAACAGGAACTTCTGCTGTGGGTATTAACCACAAATCATCATCAGCACATTTAAAACTTTCTTCTTTAAACTTTGGTAACTGACCCGTTCCCGTTAAAGAATCAGTATTTACCAATAATGGCGGACTAACTTCTATATAACCGGCTTCAGTTTGCGTTTTTAACATAAACTGAATTAATGCTCTTTCCAGCGCCGCACCCGCACCGACAAGAGTGACAAAACGACTTTGGGCAACCTTAACAGCCCGTTCAAAATTAAGAATACCTAACTTTTCGCCAATTTCCCAATGTGGAAGAATATTTGGATTTTCGGGAAGATATTCATCACCCCAACGCCGGATTTCTTGGTTATCTTCCTCAGTTTTACCAATGGGTGTAGAATCACTGGGTAGGTTAGGAAGCGCCAGTAACAATTCCTCAATCTGGACTTTTAGTTGCTTTTCTTGGGGTTCAAGTTCGCTTAACTGGATTTTGATAGAATTACCTTCATCTCGCAAACCCTGAATTTCTGGATCTTGAGGATTTGTCCCAGATTTGACCTTTTGACCGACGAGTTTACCAATTTCGTTACTACGGGCTTGGAGTTGGCTGCGTGTAACCTCAATTTCCCGTTGTTTTTGGTCTAACTCTATTATAGGTTGGATGTCGTACTTTTCGCTGCGATCGCTCAACCGTTGTTGAATTAATTGGGGATTTTCCCGTATTTGTTTAATATCCAGCACAAATTTCTCTTAATCGTTCGTTTAGTATGATTCTGCCAAAACACCAGCATATCCTGATTTTGCTTTTCTGTAAGACAATTCCCAAAAATAAATTATCCCACCCTGTAACTTTGGTATAGTCCAGACCCCTAAGATTCGAGCTTTGACAAAATTCCGAAAAATCCATTGTCTTTGGTACGGTTCGAGAAATATAACTTTTGTCAGATGTAACAGTTTAGCCACATCAATTAATATAACCGTTAAGTAAACTCGCCCTGGCGATTATAAATCGCGGCTACACAATCGAAACCCACCTCCGTGGGTTGTAAACCCTTTATTTGATCTTAGTCCGCGCAGGCGGACTTTGTTTGTGTAGTAGCGATTTATAATCGCCGGAAACTTTTCAAACATCCTCTAACTATAGCGATCGCCAACAGATTAGCATATCAACAAATCATAAAACCTAGATATTAAAACAGCTTTCACACTGTCACCTGCCATATACCGTTAGACTGTGCGTAAAACAATTGTATTATATAGTTAGACCTATTCCTGTCCACATTCATCTCTACGGTGCCTAAGTCCTAGTAATAGGTATCCTTTTCACAGGCAAAAATCCAATTTTAACCTAATTTACCACACAACTGGGAGGTTATGATATTATAGGAGACTGCTACATAAATTAGAAAAATAAAAATTTAATCGATCATGGCTCTGACGCAACAGCGCAAACAAGAACTCATTTCTGGCTTCCAAGTTCACGAAACCGACACTGGTTCGGCCGATGTTCAAATCGCCATGCTGACTGATCGCATTAACCGCCTTAGTCAACATCTCCAAGCTAATAAAAAAGACCATTCCTCCCGTCGGGGACTGTTAAAGATGATTGGTCAACGCAAGCGCCTTCTAGCCTATATCCAAAAAGGCAGTCGAGAAAAGTATCAAGCTTTAATTGCCCGTCTTGGCATTCGTGGTTAGGGGCTAAGGTTTATGGCTGCTGAACAATCAGAACGTAGTCCCCTGCCTTTTGAGCCAAATAAAAAACGTCAAAAACCCCCAAAAACTACCAATCAACCTGTAGTTAAGCCCAAGGAATCTAGTAAAGACAAACAAAAGCAGTCCACCTTCACTAAAGAAGAGATGGCAATTCCTGAAATAGTCAGCCAGAGAATGATCCGTAGGGTGGCTGTATTTTGTGGTCTTCCCACAGCTTTAGGCATTGCTACTTTAGTCACCAGCTATCTGCTAGTCAGCTTTACAGAAATTCAACTACCCCCCATCGCCGTGTTGTTAGTAAACATGGGACTTTTTGGTTTAGGGGTATTGGGAATAACTTATGGTGTTCTTTCCGCCTCTTGGGATGAAGACAGACCTGGTAATTTACTAGGTTTAAATGAATTTAGTACCAATTGGGGACGGATGATCGAAACCTGGCGCGACACCCAAAAAAAGAATGTCTGATAATTTGCTCTCAGGATGCAGATAACTGTGATTTAGGGAAAAGGGAACAGGGAACCGGCGACAGAAAATGAACTATTCCTCCGTTTCTCCCCCTTCCTCCTATCACTTTTTACTTAACTTTCTTACTTTTGACTTCCGCCTTGCGGTACTAGGCTGGATCAAATAATCAGACAACTAACTTATTGGCACCCTACAAATTGATATTTTTTAACCACCATTATTTAAGACACACCCAGATTATCAGTAATTTAACCAAATAGGTACTTTAACATGATTGTTGTGATGAAAGTTGGTTCTCCAACAGCCGAAATAGACCGGATTAATGAAGAACTAACTAGCTGGGGTTTAACACCAGAAAAAATTATTGGGCAACATAAAGTAGTAATTGGTCTAGTAGGTGAAACTGCTAGTTTAGATCCCCTACAAATTCAAGAACTCAGCCAATGGATTGAACAAGTTTTGCGAGTTGAAGTACCTTATAAAAGAGCTAGTCGCCAGTATCGTCACGGTGAAGCATCTGAAGTAATGGTAGATACTCCTAATGGAGTAGTGGTATTTGGTGAACACCATCCTTTGGTAGTTGTAGCCGGTCCATGCTCCGTTGAAAATGAAGAAATGATTGTGGAGACGGCACAAAGGATTAAGGCTGCTGGAGCGCAATTTTTAAGGGGTGGAGCATATAAACCCCGGACTTCACCTTACGCTTTTCAAGGTCACGGCGAAAGTGCTTTGGAGTTGTTAGCTAAGGCGCGGGCAGTTAGTGGATTAGGCATAATTACTGAAGTAATGGATGCTAGTGATTTAGAAAAAATCGTGGAAGTAACTGATGTAGTTCAGGTGGGGGCTAGAAATATGCAGAATTTCTCCCTACTGAAGAAAGTTGGAGCGCAACCGAAACCAGTGCTGTTAAAAAGAGGGATGGCCGCCACGATTGAGGACTGGTTAATGGCTGCTGAGTATATTTTGGCCGCAGGTAATCCCAATGTGATTTTGTGTGAACGGGGAATTAGGACATTTGACCGACAGTATACGCGCAATACCCTAGATATTTCAGTTGTGCCAGTGTTGCGAAAACTAACCCACCTGCCGATTATGATCGATCCTAGTCATGGTACCGGTTGGTCTGAATTTGTCCCTTCTATGGCTATGGCAGCGATCGCTGCCGGCACAGACTCCCTGATGATAGAAGTCCATCCCAATCCAGCCAAAGCCCTATCAGATGGACCCCAATCTCTAACACCAGACCGTTTCGACAAATTAATGCCAGAATTAGCAGTAATAGCCAAAGTCATGGGAAGAATGAATTAGATTTATTTTCCCAAAATCTTCCAAAGAACGTCATTATTACAATTCCACTCTTTTAAGGGTGCGTTTT